>CALFEW010001063.1 GCA_937958365.1 uncultured Chloroflexota bacterium
ATTATGTCAAAGAAGAAGTGACTGCCTTCGCCGCCCACCTGGGACTTGACCTGACGCCCGCCACTTCTGCTGCCCTGACAATAGACGCGGGCGTCGCCCTGGTGCGCAGCCGGGAAAAGCTGGCTGATGGGACCACCCACGCCGACATCAATGCCCGCAAAGCCTGATACGCGCACATCATCGCCAGGCCTGTTCGGCGGTCGCTGAATAGTACCATTTGTAAAGTTTATTGTTAGGTAATTATTGGCTCTTGCGTACAATAGAGAGGTGTTGTAACGCTGTGCAGGCAAACCCCTGTTCAGGAAACGACCGGCACAAGGAACCGGCATCTATCTCTTCAATGTGAAAACGGTATGCATGTTGATTGAATCTTCTCAGACTAACGTGAAAAACTTGATAGAACGTTTGCTCAATCCTCCCATAGACCTTGCGAGACAAAAACAGAGACACTATGCGCGTCTGCTCCCTTTGCTGGCGCTGGCTTTTCTGTTGGTCATCCCCATCGTCGCCCCTCTTTGGATCATTTCCCGGCAAAATCTTGCCGTTCTTGATTTCATGTTGCCGGTTGTTCTGTTGGCGGTTACTGGCGCTTACCTGGTTTCATTTTTGCCCCTTGTGGCGTTGGGGGCTGTGGGCGCGGTGCAGATGAAACGCTACAAACAGCAAGTGGCCGACAGTGATGTAGGTTATCATTCGGTGGTGGCCGTTATGACCGAGGGGGTTATCTTATATACGCGCAGTGGCGTGATTCAATCTTGTAACGCGGCCGCCGAACGCATCCTGGGCTTAACCGACGCCCAAATGATAGGACGCACGGCCGTAGACCCTCGTTGGCGTGCCATTCGGGAAGACGGTTCGCCCTTTTCCGACGAAGATCATCCGGTGATGGTTACGCTGCGCACTGGACGGCCGTTCACCAATGTCATCATGGGGGTGCAGCAGCCGGCCGGCGCATTGCGCTGGATTTCGCTCCAATCCCACCCGCTGGTACGAGCGGAAGAAAGCCTGCCGTATGCCGTCGCGACCTCGTTTACCGATTTCACCGAATCCTTACAGCGGGAACAGGCGCTGCGGGAAGCGCAGCATCGTTACTACGCCCTGTTTGAACAGGCGCACGACGCCGTTTTTATTCTAGACCTGGAAGGCCGCCATCTGGAAGCCAATCATCGGGCAGCCGAGATGCTGGGCTACACGGCGCCGGAGATTCAACGTCTTTCCTTCAAAGATCTCTCGGCCGAGGTCGAAGAAAGCCAGGACATCCGCCAGCGGCTGTTGGCTGGCGCGCATATACCCGTTTATGAGCGGATGTTTCGCAAGAAAGACGGCCGTCTTATTCCGGTTGAGGTCAAGGTCGAACTGGTACGTGATCTGGCAGGCAATCCGCTGCACATCCAAAGCGTTGTGCGCGACATCACCGGGCACAAACAGGCCGAAGCCGCACTGCGTGAGCAGCACGCAGAACTAGACCGCTTTTTTACCCTGGCCCTGGACCTTCTGTGCATTGCCAACGTAGACGGCCGTTTCCTCAAAGTCAACAAAGCGTGGGAAGATATTTTGGGGTATTCAGCCAACGACCTGCAAGGACAAGCATTCCTCGATTTCGTTCACCCGGACGACCTTCAATTCACCCTGGAAGCCCTGACCATGCTGGACGCTCAGAAACCGATCTTGAACTTCATCAACCGGTTTCGCACCAAACAAGGCGACTATCGTTACATCGAATGGCGATCCGTCTCGGTGGACAAACTGATTTACGCGGCTGCCCGTGATATTACCAAACGGCAACAGACAGAAGAAGCGCTGCGCCAGAGCGAAGCGCGTCAGCGGGCCATGCTCACCGCCATCCCTGACCTGATCTTCCGCAACCACACCGACGGGACCTTCCTGGATTATCACGCCCCGAACCCCAACATGCTATTCATGCCGCCGGAGGTGTTCATGGGCAAGAAAATCGCGGAGACACTGCCGGCAAAGGCAGCGCAGGAACAGATGGCCCTCATTCAGCGAGTAGCCGAAAGCGGCCAGATGGCGATGCACGAATTTGAAGCGCCCCACCACGGCGAAAACCGCCGGTTTGAAGTGCGCATCGTCCCCGTCGGCGACAACGAAGTGCTTTCGATAGCCCGCGACGTAACTGAATTATGGCAAACCCGCCACGAGCTGGAACGCGCCCAGGCGCGACTCGAATTTGCCGTGGATACGGCGCGCCTGGCCTGGTGGGAAATGGACGTAGCCACAGGCAGTATGCAGTTTGACAAACGCAAAGTTCTCATGGCCGGTTACGATCCACAGGACTTTGTAGATGTCACTTACCATACATTTGCTAAGTTAGTCCATCCCGAAGATTATGCTGCAATGATGCAGGCGATGTTGGATCTCATTGAGGGACGGCAAGCTCTGTATACCGCAGATTACCGGATGCGCACTGCCTACGGAGGCTGGATCTGGTTTCATGAACAGGGCGAATTGTTGACGATAGCGGGCGGGCGGCGTGTGGTGCGCGGATTTGGCATGGATATTACGGAGCAAAAAAGGGGGCAGCAGCGTGAAATCGCCCTGGCGTTAGAAAAAGAACGGGTGGATATGCTGTCCACCTTCATCCAGAATGCATCCCATGAATTCAAAACGCCGCTGGCGATCATCAACAACTCGGCGTTTGTTATGGCCCAGATGACCGAAGCGGAACAACGACGCCATAAAGTCACCATCATTCAAGAGCAGGTGAAGCGCATGGCGAAACTGCTCGATATGCTGCTGGTGATGACAAAGTTGGAAAGCAGCACCCCCACCGGGCAGACACTTGTGGACATGAGTGCGCTACTCGATACTATTTGCCAGGAACCATTCACACAAGACCGTCATAGGCCAGCGTTCCACTGCGAAAGCAGCCACAACTTGCCCTGTGTGATGGGGAATCCTGATGAGTTACTGGAAGCGATCAAGCAAATTCTGAGCAATGCTTATCGCTTCACTCCGGCGGATGGCGTTGTGACAATGACCAGCGGGGCCACCAGTGACCATATCTGGTTAGAAGTGCGCGACACAGGGCCGGGCATTTCGCCAGAACATCTGCCATACATTTTTGAAACATTTTGGCGACAGGATGAGGCGCACAGCACGCCGGGCTTCGGATTGGGACTGTCCATTGTCCGGAGAGTGATAGAAAAACACGGCGGGCGAATTAACGTGGAGAGTAAGGTCGGGGTAGGATCGGCTTTCAACCTCATTTTGCCCATACACTCCCCCGCCGCAACGTTACCAGGGGAGTTGGCGTGGTGAAATACGACCACAGGCAATACCGGTCGGCAGCCAGAACCAGACTACGCTTCTTTGTAATGGATTGAGGATAAATCGCGCAATCGCTGCGCCGCTTGTTCGGACGTTAAATCGCGCTGGGCTTCGCCGAGCATTTCAAATCCCACCATGAACTTTTTGACGGTCGCGGAACGCAGCAAAGGGGGATAAAAATGGGCGTGAAGCTGCCAATGATGGTTGTCGTTCGCGTCACAGGGGGCGCCGTGCCAGCCCATTGAATAGGGGAATGAGGTCTCAAACAGGTTGTCATACTTGATGAGCAGCCGCTTGAGGATGTCGGCTAACGCATCTCGTTCACTATCTGCCAGGTCGGGCAGGCGCAGGACGTGCCGGCGGGGCATGAGCAGCGTTTCAAAGGGCCACACCGCCCAAAAGGGCACAACAGCCAGCCAATGTTCATTTTCCACAACGAGACGTTCTTGCTTTTCAGCTTCTTGTCGGGCGTAATCTACCAGGAGGACACGGCCGTTTTTCTCCCAATAAGCGCGCTGCTGCCGGTCTTCCTTAAACGGCTCATTGGGCAGCGTATCCAGCGCCCAAATCTGGCCGTGCGGATGGGGCATAGAGCTGCCCATCATTGCGCCTTTGTTCTCAAAAACCTGCACCCAGCGATACGTTTGTCCCAGGTCGGTTATCTGCTCCGCCCAGACATCCACCACCTGGCGGATGTCCGGCAGCGTCATTTCCGGCAGCGTCAGATCATGCCGGGGCGAAAAGCACATGACGCGGGCCGTGCCACGCACCGCTTCCAGCTGAAATAGCGACGAATCGCCTTCTCCGCCTGGGGTTTCGGGGAGCAGCGCGGCAAAGTCATTGGGGAAGACGTAGGTATTGGTGTAATCCGGGTTGGCGACGCCGCTGGTGCGGGCATTGCCGGGGCAAAGATAGCAGGTGGGGTCGTAAGACGGCCGTTCGTCCAATGGCAGCTTTTCTACCTGGCCTTGCCACGGCCGTTTGGCCCGATGAGGCGACACCAGCACATATTCACCGGTCAGCGCATTCAAACGGCGATGAGGATAGTTGGTTACATCAAAGTTCATGTCGTTGTGGTCCTTGCTCCGTGGCGCAGATTGGACCTATCTTGAGTGTGGTCATTTTCTCTGAAAGGTAGGCCATCCTATTTGAATGATAGTTTTATGGGTATTCGTTGTCAAAAAATGGTGATTTTTGCCGCTGTAAAAAGCGCAGCCGCTTTAATGGGAGAATTCCAGGACAGATACCCCCTGAGAAGACAACAGGTCTTCTGAAGGATCGAACAACAGGCGGCTGGCACGGCCGTTCCAACTCACATACACCTCTGCCCGCACTTCCACCGGCCCGTCATACTGCGCCGCGATGAACCGGGCAAACTGCACAATCATGTCCGGCTGAAAAGACATCTGCTTCTCCTGCAAATCGGTCAGATAATCGCCGGCAAGGACCATCCATTCGCGCCCGGTGGTCGGGTCGCGCACCCAGAAGGTGGCGTGACCGGTCTTCTCCACCAGCATCACCCGCCAGGCAAAACGGCCGCCTTCCTCCGTCCAGTTCACGTCGCCCGGAATCAACCAATGGCGCAGCGGCACGACAAGCTGCATCAGCAGCAACAGGCCCAGAACAACAGCCGACAGCCTGGAGAAGTGACCCACGTTTGCCGGTTGGTCCCCTGGCGTTGGCATTCGCCAGTCAAAAAAGACAAGCGTGCAGGCCATCATGATCCACGGGAACATGCCGATGTTGAACAACAGCCCGGTCAGGCCGTGGAACACAATCACCGCCAGGTAGGCCGGCAGGCGGCTTTTGCGCCAACTAAGCCAGAAAGGAATAGTCAGATCAAACAGCATGCCCGCCCAACTCATGGCAAAAGCAAACCAGGCCGCGTCAAACAGCCCGCCAATCAGCGGCGTGCCGGTGCGGGCGTGCAGCCAGATGCGCAGCGGCTGGGCGTGCAGCAGCCAGTCTGGGTTGATTTTGGCCAGGCCGGCAAAGAAGTAGACCAGACCGAGTTGCAGCCTGACCAGCCACACCATCCAGGCAGGCACGGCCGTGCGCGCCGGTGCAATGCCCAACCGATTATCCAATGCCCATGCGCCGTTGAGCGGCAGGAAAATCAGCAGGAAAGAAAAGAGAGAAATGAAATAATAGTGGTTGAGGTAATAGGTCTTGTCCAGCAGTTCGATGTAGGTGAACAACAAAAAGAAGCCGATGATGCTGACGCGATAGGCAAAGCCCAAAGCGATGCCCAGCGAAAGCAGCGCCAGCGCGATAAAAACCAACCACAACGCCCATTCGGGCAACGGCCGTATCCAGCCAAAACCGGCATACGTAAAATGAAACCGCGGCTGCACATACAACTCCCGAATCCAGCCCCGCGCCATAAAGCGCACCATGCTGGCGGCCATCAGCAGGCCAAAAGCCACGCGCAGTACAATCAGCGGGGCAATATGGACGGGCGCAGCGGCGCGCGCCAGGAAAACGGCGAACACGCCGGGTTTATACGGCGCAGCCTCAATCGCCGTCATTGTCGTTGAAGGTGAGGGTGACGCCCAGGTGATTAGCCATGTCCACTTTCAGCAGCACCAGCAGCGATTGCAGCTCTTCGGTGGCCGCCTCGACCTGCGGCAGATCGGTTTGCACGGCCGTTTCCAGCGGTTCGTCAATGGCGTGCAGCGCCGCCAGCGAGGCGGCAAACTGCGCGTTAATCGCCTCAGACAACAGGCCCGATTCATATTCCGCGCCCAGGAAATCCAGGTAATCGTCAAGACCCGGGCCGTCGCCGCCGTTAAAAGCGACTTGCATCCCCGCCACCGTCGCCGCAATGCGCGGCAGCGACGTCTGGCTGTAAGGCGCTTCCACCAGGTCCGGGCGGATCATGCCGTTGGAGCGCTGGCCGGATGGCTTGCCCAGCCGCGAACTGATGATCTCTTCCACGTCGTTAATCATCTGGTTGACCAGCATGTTCAGGGAACCTTGCAGTTCGCCGCCATCCATATCGGCGGCGATGAAGGCCTGGGCGTAATTGTCGCCACCGGCGGCCCAAATTTGGGCCAGATCAGCGCCGCGCTGGTGCAGGTTTTGCGCCAGCGCCAACAACAGCGCCCGCCGCCGGTCGGCGTCGTCGGCGTCGGTAAAAGTCGCTAAAACGGCCGTATCTCCCCCCACCGGATCAAACAGCAAATACTCCATCGCCCCCAACCCCACCGAACTGGAGCCGATGGAATCCAGGTACTCGCTGGTGATGGCCTGTTCGCCGGCCAAAATCGTCTCTTCGATGAATTCGGCGCGCGGCGGTCGGTTATCCAGGCGATTGTGCAGCAGGCTGTCATCTATAATGCCTATGCGAAAAGGCAGCAGCGCCATACGCCCCAGGCTGGCGGTCTGCCAGGCTTCCTGCACGGCCGTCAACGTGGCCGGGTTGGGGTCGCCGGTGAAGGTGGCAACGGCCGTTTCCAAATCCGCCAACACCACTACAAACGATTCATGCGCCGGCACAATCACCTGCGTGGTGACGTTTTCCAACATGGCGCGGCGATCAAAACCATCACCGGCCGCCATCGGCGACGGCGACGCCACCACCCCACTACAGGCGGTCAACAGCAGCACGGCCGTGAGTAAAAACATAGATATGGATTTCATAGTGTCACAAAGAATTCAAAAAACGCAGCAGCGCCTCGCGTTCAGCCGACGACAGGCGGGTGAAGGCGTCGCGGGCGGCTTCGGCTTCGCCGCCATGCCAGAGGATGGCTTCCAGTAAATTGCGCGCCCGGCCGTCGTGCAGGAAGGTGGTGTGCCCGTTAACCGTCTCGATCAGACCAATGCCCCACAGCGGCGGCGTGCGCCATTCGCTGCCGCTGGCCTGGAAGTCGGGACGGCCGTCGGCCAGACCCTCGCCCATGTCGTGCAGCAGCAGGTCGGTATACGGCCGTATCGTCTGGTGCGACAGCGCCGGAATGGTAGGATGCTCGCCCGTCGCCAGCAGCGGCGTGTGGCACGCCGTGCAGCCAGTCTCGTTAAAAAGCGCTTTGCCTTGCAGCACAGTCGGATCATCCCAATCGCGCCGGGCGGGCACGGCCAGGGCGCTGGCGTACAAGACCACCTTCAAGAAATCATCTGGATCAATTTCCGGCGCGCCGCCGGTAACGGCCGTGCGGCAGTCGGGCGCGGCGTCGGTGCAATTTTCTTGCGTAAACAGCGGCGTGGTAATGCCGATGTCGCCCAGAAATGCCCCGGCCGTCTGCTGCAAGACCGAAGGTTCGTTGGCTTTCCAGCCAAAACGGCCCAGCGCCTGCTCACCGTTCAGTGCGTCCCACACCAGGTTGGGCCGCCCGGAGATACCGTCACCGTCCGCGTCGTCGGGGTCGGCCAGCGCCAGAATCGTCTCTTCAGGCACGGCCTCCAACAGCCCCACGCCGATCATCTGGTTGGCGATGCGGGGCGAGACCAGCGTTTCGGGGTGCATGTCGCCATACGCCAGGTTGGTGAAACTGTAGATCGGGCGGCGCAGGTTGACCACTGCGCCATCGGGCAAAGTGAAGGGCGTTTCTTCATAGGTGATAGACAGGGCCGCTTCCGGCGTCAGACCCATCAGGGCCTGATCTTGCAACTGGCCGCCGTAGGTTGGTTCCGGCAAGGGCGCGCCGTGCGGGCCGCTACCGGGCACGCTCAGACGCAGCAGAAAGCCGGTGGGGGTTTCGCCCTCTACTGACGGCGGACGGCCGCGCCCATCTTTGAAGTGGCAACTGGCGCAGGAACGGGCATTAAAAAATGGCCCCAGACCGTCGCGGGCCGTCGTCGAGGCGGGGGCCGTGACCCAGTTCTGGTTGAAGAAGGAGTTGCCGACAAAAAACAGCAGTTCCTGCTCCCGCTCCAGGCCGGGAACAGGCTGGCTGAAGGCGTTGGGCGTGGTATCAAACACGGTAGCCTGCCCGCCGGACAGCTCTTCGCCTTTTTCCAGGTAGGTCAGAGAGTCGGCAGTGGGGGAAACGGCCGTTTCCCCCACCCCACCCAGGCGCTGACAACCAGCCAACAGTAGCCCAAGCCCAAAACCGCAGACAATGATGAGGAGGAACGGCCGTAAACGCATCCTTCCCCTCATACCTTGATCTTGATCGGACTGCATAGCTGCTTCTTGCTGTTGGCCGCCCGCCCGCACTTCTGGCAGACGTGGGTGGGTTTGTTCACGTGCAGCATGTACGACGAAATATCAATTTTAAGCGACTGCTTCATTTTGCAGAGTTCTTTCATCGCGTTGTGGTTCCTTCTTCTTTACTCCGGCAAATCCGTGTTGATGGTCAGGCCCAACGCACGGGCCACTTCGGCGATTTTGTCGCCCTGGTCTTGCAGGGCGTTCACCGCCGCCAGCACGCCCGGACGATGTTCGGCCAGGACGATGGCCTGGTCGAAGGGCGCGTGGATGGCGGTGGTACTGGCGACGGCCGTATCCGCCAAAACCTGCATCTCGGTTGCCAGTTCAGGAGCGACGGCCGTCAACAGGTCGGCCAGCGAAGAACCACTCACTACGGAGCCATCCGGGCGCGTGTAACGGCCGTTAAACACGTTGTAAATGCCCTGCGCGTTGGCAATGATGTCGCGGTGGGTGTTGTCGCTGAAGCAGGAATGCTCGTCCTCCTGATCTTGATTATCGTAGGCGACAAAGATGCGCTCGCCGGCCAGTTCCGATTTGCTGAGGACGCCCATGCCGGTGAGGATTTGGCGGATGGCGTCGTCGGGGTTTTGCGCCAGGAACGTTTCCCGGTAGTTGCCGCTGCCGGCCGGATCCCATTCGTTGACCAACTCATTCAGATGGGCCACCAGCCGGTCGGCCGCAGCCAGCAGATATTGGCCGCGCCGCACCGCGTTGTCGGCGGTCGTGTAATCGGTGAAAGAGCGGCCGCCGCTGCCGTCGGCGCTGAGGTCTTGGCCCCAAAGCAAAAATTCGATGGCGTGGTAGCCGGCGCTGATATTTTCTTCCGCGCCCATTTCGTTGAGCGATTCCAACAGGTCGGGGGTGATTTCCGCGTATTCGGCCACGTTGTTGATGATGCCGGCCTGCGGCGCGCCATCCACGTAATCCACGTAAGATTCGTCCAGCGGCCAGGCGTTGATCAATCCCTCGGGGCCGTCGGCGTCGTCAATCGGGCCGCCGTAGAAGCGGTAGACCTCGGTTTGCCCGTAGGGTTCGCGGGCGGTCAGCCAGGCCTCTTTGGCCGCCTGATGGGTGGCCTCATTTGGGTCGGCGACAAAGGCTTCCAGGGCAGATTGCAGGGCAACGGCCGTATCCAGTGAATCCTGGTAGCTGGCGTACACCATGTCGGCATAGGTAGCGACCACATCGGCTTTTAAGGTGGTCAGGTCGGTGGCGGCTTCCGTCGCCGGCTCTACGGTCTGTCCGGCGCAGCCGGCCAATGCCCACGCCACGATCAAAAGCGCCCATATCATTGGTTTCATTCTCAACTCCTTCAGGCAAAAAGGGATTATTTTGTAATTTTTATCAGGAAATTAATAACAAATGACCGGGGGGAAATCCACTGGGGCGGTTCAAAGAAGAGTTGTTACCGGTTAGGAAATGGGTGAAGAGGGATTCACAATCAATTTAACCGGCATTCAAAAAAGGTTGAACTACCGGCAATCTGTTGCCGAATGTGGCATTGTCGTGCAGACAGTGCGCCAAACGGTGAAGGGAAACGGCCGTTACCGGGCGTGTTCAGGCATCAGCCAGCCCTGCAAGTGGGTTTTTGCCAGGTCCAGCAGCAGCGCCATCTGCTCCGGGCTATCGTTCAGGCAGGGGATGTAGTGGTACTGCTGCCCCCCGGCTTCCAAAAACAGCTCCCGATTTTGCCCGGCCATCTCCTCCAACGTTTCCAGGCAGTCCACGGCAAAACCGGGACAGGCAACGTCTACGCTTTTCAGGCCGTCGCCCGCCCATGCTTCCAGGGTTTTGTCAGTGTAGGGCTGCAACCAGGCTTCCGGGCCAAAACGCGACTGAAAGCATATCTGGTATTCATCCTGGGTCAGGTCGAGTTGGTCGGCGACGAGACGGGCAGTCTCGTGACAAAAAACGGGGTATGGGTCGCCCTGAGCGGCGTAGCTTTGGGGGATGCCGTGAAAGGAGAAGAGGAGTTTGGGGGAACGGCCGTTCGCCTGCCAATAGTGCTGAATACTGTGCGCCAGCCCGCTGATATAAAACGGATGGGTATGATACCCGGTTATCGTGCGCAATTCCGGCGTCCAACGCCAGCGCTTCAACTCGTCAAATATCACGTCGAAAATCGTCGCCGTAGTGGTGGCCGAGTATTGCGGGAAAAGAGGCAGCACCAGGATGCGCTGCACGTTTGCCTGGCGCAGCGCCGCCAATTTGTCCTGAATCGAAGGATTGCCGTAACGCATGGCCAGTTCCACGCGAACCGCATCCCCCCAGGTCTGGCCCAATTCAATCGCCATCTGGCTGGCAATCGCCTGCGAACCCGCCAGCAAAGGCGAGCCATTTTCGGTCCACACCGAAGCGTACAACCTGGCCGATTTTCTGGGGCGCACGTTCAGGATGACGCCGTGCAGGACAGGCTGCCACAGCCAGGCCGGCCATTCAATGACGCGGGGGTCGCCAAGAAACTGGCGCAAATAGCGCCGTAAAGCGGGCGCCGTGGGTTCATCTGGCGTGCCCAGGTTAACCAACAAAACGCCGGTGCGTACCGGCGTGTCTGGTTCAGGGAGTGGATGTGCGACGTATTTGACCATCGGGTCCTCTACTTTTCATAGGTGCTGGCAATCGCCAGGTGAACCGCATTCATCATTTCGTTGATGCGGCGCATAAGACGAAGGTTGTCTTCTGGCCCAATACCGGCCGCAGGCGACTGTTGCAGCGCTGTTTCTACCAACATATCACGAAAAAAAAGCGTCGCTTGCAACGTGTCCGCTAGAGACAGGCAGTCGGCTTGCGCCAGACGGCCGTAAGCCATCCCCACCGCCCGCGCTTCTTCCAGCAGCAAGTTGTGATTGTTTTGCGCGGAGACATATTGCAGCGTCAGCCCCATCAGCCGCCGGCCCAGTTGGCGATGGCTGCTGCGATTGTCTTCGGCCACAGCGTTGAGCCAGGGTTTATCTTCCGGGCGGTTAATTTCGGCGCGCGTCTGGAGCATGGCTTCTTGCGCCCAGGTTAATTCAACGGCCGTTACCGGGATCATTTGTGTTCCGGCATCCAACTGCCGGTTTTCATTGGCGAATCGTTCCACGTCGCTCAGAGCAAAGCGGCGATGGCCGCCCGGTGTCCGCAAAAAAGAAATGTCTCCGTGATCAGCCCAACGGCGCAGCGTCGTATTATGAACCCCCAGCAGTTTGGCGGCCTGAGGCAAAGAAAGCCATTGTTCGTTGGTAATTGTTTTTGACATGATGCGTTATGCGCTATAAAATATATGCAAAAGTTACTAAAACTAACTAATTATCTGTACAATTTTACATCAGCCTCTATCGGCGTCAAATTGAATCAGCCACCTAAATTTAGCAGATTTTGGCGGGCGGGCGAAACGCACGATGATTTGCCCTGCCTTGCAAACGATAAGATTTTGCTACGGGTATGTCATTCTGAGCGGAGTCTTCGGAGCGAAGAATCCCCAACTGCACTTTTAAGAAATGGGACACGGATTTTCACGGATGCGGCGGATAAACACTGATATGAATGGTTTTTATCAGCGAAAATCGGCTGCATCCGCGTTTATCCGTGTCCCATCATTCAATCTGCAAACATAGTGGCTAGACAAAAAAGGTTTATTATGCGAAGAACTTTCAATCTTGTCCGGCTGGCGTGTCTACCGCTCAGCATCACATTGATCACCATCTTAACCGGCAGCGTCATCAATCGGGTGATGGTTGTGGAATTGGGAATGCCGGTCACGTTGGCCGGTTTGTTCCTGGCGATCCCCCTGCTGGTGGCTCCGGTGCGCATCTGGCTGGGTTACGTTTCCGACGCTTACCCCATTGGCGGGCTGCGCCGGGAGCCTTACCTGATTCTGGGCGCCATTCTCTCCGGTATTGGCGCGGCGCTGGCAGTAGTGCTGGTCATCAACACCACGTCCCTGCTCAGCCTGGGGGCCATTGCCACGCTGGTGACGCTGGTTGTCTATGGCCTGGGGCGCAATCTGGTCAACAACACATTCCAGGCGCTCATCGCCGATATGTTTGCGCCGGGCGTGCCTCGCGGGCGGGCGGCTAATTTGTATGAAGTGGTCAAAATGTTGGGGCTGATCATTGGCGCAGGGCTGGTGAGCCAGGCGTTACGGCCGTATAGTCCCGAACGGTTAACGGCCGTTGTCATTGGCATCGGTCTGTTGGCTGTGCTCCTTTCCATCTTTGCCACCGTGCGCCAGGAACCGCGCACCGAAGCCATGCGCCAGGCGACCGTGACGGCCCGCGCCACCCCCTTCTGGCCTACCTTCCGCACCTTGCTCTGGAACGACCCCATCGCCCGCCTCTTTTTCGCCATCGTCACCCTGACGCTGTTGGGCACACAAATGCTAGACGTGCTGCTGGAGCCATACGCCGGTCTGGTGTTTGGCCTGGACGTCAGCGCCACCACGCGGCTGACCATGTTTTGGGGGCTGGGCACGCTCATCGCCATTTTGCTTTCCGGCCTTGTCTTCATCAAGCTGCTGGGATTGCAACGCCTTTTCCGGCTGGGCATTGTCATCTTACTCGTCCTCTTTCCCGCGCTAATTCTGACCGGCGTGGTGCAATCCACGGCGCTTTTGCAATTGACCGTCCTGGGTTTGGGTTTGGGGACCGGCCTGACGGCCGCGAGCCTCCTGGCCTACATGGTACAGTTCACCACGATAAGACGCGCCGGGTTGATGGTGGGCGTCTGGGGCGTGGGCCATCAGTTGGGCCGGGCACTCGCCAGCCTGGTCGGCGGCGTGGTGGTAGATGGCGTCACCTGGGCCACCGATGGCAACCATCTCGTTGCTTATGGTACGGCTTTTATGCTGGAAGCGGCGCTGCTGCTGGTGGCGATGGTAGCCATCGGCCGTTTGCACATTGAAGCGGCCAGCGCCTTACAAGAAGAGAAGATGTCGGCGCCGTTAACGGCCGTTCCCGCTTTGCCCGGTCAATCACTGTGAGAAAGTTGGTTGGTTAGCAGGCTGCTTACCAACCAATGCCTCCAACCCAAAACCAACCATGCCCACAAACCATACGCCACACATCGTCATTATCGGCGGCGGCATTGCCGGCCTCAGCGCTGCCTGGGAAATTCAGCAGCAGGCCGGAGATCGCATCCGCGTCACTGTACTGGAAGCGGACGGCCGTTGGGGCGGCAAGCTGCTCACCCAAACCATGCCCGCGCCGGACGGCGGTCAGTTCATCATAGACGCCGGGCCAGAGTCGTTTGTCACCCGCAAACCGGCCGCCTGGCAATTGGCCCGCGAACTGGGGCTGGAAAGCCAGGCGATCAATCCCGGCAACGAAGCCTCTGGGACCTTTGTGCTGGATGGTGGGCGGCCACGGCCGTTGCCACTTTCGCCGGGAGCGTTCCTGACCACCGACCTGCTCTCCTGGCGCGGCAAACTACGGCTGCTGGCTGAACCCTTCATCCCGCCCAAACGGGACGGCGCCGACGAATCGCTGGCCGATTTTGTCACGCGCCGCCTGGGGCGCGAGGCGCTGGAAAAGTTTATTGGCCCGGTACTGGGAGGCATCTACAACAGCAACCCGGATACGCAAAGCATCCTGGTGACAGCGCCGATAATGCGCGAGTTGGAACAGCACGGCAGCCTGGTATGGGGCAGCCTGCGCCACATGCGCGCCCGTCGCCGCGCACCGGTAACGGCCGATACGCCGCCGTTCCGCTTTCTGGGCTTTCAATCAGGCGTGGAAACGCTGGTAACAGCGCTAACCGACCGGCTTCAGGCTGATTTGCGCCTGAACGCGCCGGTCGTGGGATTGGAGCGCACAGGGGAACAAACGGCCGTCGTCCATCTCTCCGGCGGTGAATCATTGGCGGCCGACGCGGTGATCATCGCCACGCCGGCGAATGTGGCGGCGCGATTGGTGACGGCCGTTTCGCCAGCCGTCGCTGCCCAATTAGCGCAGATTCGCCACGTCAATATTGGAACCATCTCTCTGGCCTATCCGGCCGACGCAATAGCCCATACCGCGCCTATGCGCGGCCTGATGATCCCGCGCCGCGAAAAACGGCGCATTGACGCCGTGACCTGGACTTCGGCCAAAGTGCCGGGCCGTGCGCCGGCCGGGTACGCTCTGCTGCGCGTCTTTTTGGGCGGCGGCCTGCCGCAAACCGTCACCATGTCGGCTGCGGAGCTGCTGCCCATCGTGCAAGAGGAATTGGCCGATTTGTTGCAGATTACGGCCGTGCCGTTGGATTACCGGCTGGCGCAGTGGCCGAACAGCTACCCCCAGGCCGACGTGGGACATCTGGCGCGGGTGGCAGAAATCGAGCGGCTGCTCCCGCCCCCTATTTACGTCACGGGCAGCGCTTATCGCGGCCTGGCCGTGCCCGACTGCATTCAGCAAGCGCGGCAGACGGCCGGGAAAGTCGTCGTCACCCTCGCCTAAAAAGAAGAGCGTAAATTTGTAAAGTTGATGTTTCGTCCGATGAGCCAGGCCATAATCTGGGCAATCGGTGACTTTTGTGTAAGTATCACCGGGAGTTGAAGCTCCCGGCGGAAAACAACGGCGCGTGAACGAAGCGTCAGGTTTGAAAGCCGGGTTTATCTGGCGTGGTTATGTAGCCCGCCCTGGCAAGGTCACCGGAGGAACCATGCAGCGCTACCAGTTGATCCTGTTCATCATCATTCTGTTCATCACGACTGGCTGTCGTTCGGCCACCCCCCTGCCACCGGCAACGGCCGTTCCCGACCAAAGCACCATCAGCGCCACGGCCGTTGGAACGGCCGCCACGGC
>CALFEW010001064.1 GCA_937958365.1 uncultured Chloroflexota bacterium
TAAAAAAAAAAGTATAACACGCCCGGGAATGGGTGTAAATTTGCTATAAAAGACAGATAAAAATCATGAAAAACGGTGAATCCCGGTCGTAATTTCCGGTCGCCCGCTAAAAACAGAGGCAAGCCACACAAAAAGTTCCCTATGAATGCTTGACTTCGCCCAGGGCGCATGTTATATTGTTAACGTTATCGGTAACGTTAACAGACAGGCGTAAAACGAATATTCGATAGGATTTTGAGACTGACTGGACGTGGTGTTTTAAGGAGGTGTGAGTGGTGCTAGAGAAACTTCGCCAACTAGTCTGCGACTTACATGCGGAACTGCCCAAAAATAATCTGGTTGCCTGGACCAGCGGCAACATCAGCGCCCGTGACCCGGAGACAAACCTGGTTGTTATCAAGCCCAGTGGAATTAAGTTCCCCGACCTGACGCCGGAGAATATGGTGGTGGTGGATCTCAACGGCCGTATCGTCGAAGCCAGCTACAAAGCCTCATCAGACACCGCCTCCCACTGCTACGTTTACCGCCACATGCCAGAAGTGAACGGCATCGTCCACACTCACTCGCGTTATGCCACCGCCTTTGCCACACACGGCCGTTCCATCCCCTGCATCACCACCGCCATGGGCGACGAATTCGGTGGAGATATTCCCTGCGGTGGGTTTGCCCTCATCGGCGGCGAGGAAATTGGGCAGATCGTGGTCGAGACGCTGCGCTACAGCCACAGCCCGGCCTGCTTGCTGCAAAGTCATGGCGTCTTCGCCGTGGGTCCAACGGCCGAAACAGCGGTGAAAGCGGCCGTAATGACCGAAGACAACGCGGCTATCGCCTGGGCTTCCCTGGCTTTAGGCGCCCCCTTAACGATTCTATCTGATGATATTGATAAGCTATACGGCCGTTATCAGAATGTGTACGGCCAGTAGCAGTAGGAGATAACCATGAATCGCACCCATACCCCAAAAGCAATTGAGAGCGGCAAGACCGTTCTTGGCATCGAACTTGGCTCAACGCGCATCAAAGCCGCCCTGATCGGTGAGGATCATGTGCCACTTGCCTCCGGCAGCCACGAGTGGGAAAACCGGTACGAGAATGGCGTCTGGACATACAGCCTCGAAGATGTCTGGACGGGTTTGCAAGAAAGCTATCGCAACCTGTACAACGACGTTCTGGAGAAATATGGCGTCCCGCTCCGGACCATTGGAGCCATCGGTTTCAGCGCCATGATGCATGGCTACATGGCCTTCGATCAGGCTGGGGAACTGCTTGCTCCGTTTCGTACCTGGCGCAACACCATCACCGGCCCGGCATCAGAAGAACTCACGGCACTCTTCCAATTCAACATTCCCCAGCGTTGGAGCATTGCCCACCTGCATCAGGCGATATTGAACAATGAACCCCATGTCAAAGACATCAGCTATCTGACCACATTGGTCGGTTATGTCCATTGGCAGCTGACGGGGCAAAAGGTGTTGGGTGTTGGCGAAGCATCGGGTATGTTCCCGATTGACAGCCAGACCAACAACTACGATACGCACAAGATCGCTCTGTTCAATCAACGGATTGCCGCGGAAAACATCCCGTGGGAGCTTCAGGACATCCTGCCGCAAGTGCTTGTCGCTGGCGACGCCGCTGGCGCGCTGACCGAAGCAGGCGCAAAATTGCTCGATCCGACGGGGCAGTTGCAGGCAGGCATCCCGCTCTGTCCGCCCGAAGGCGACGCGGGCACGGGCATGGTCGCCACCAACAGCGTTGCCGGGCGAACGAGCAATGTTTCCGCAGGCACATCCGTCTTTGCCATGATTGTTTTGGAAAAGGCGCTGTCGAAACTGTATCCTGAGATTGATATGGTGACGACGCCCGCCGGTAAGCCGGTGGCCATGGTCCACAGCAACAACTGCACCTCCGATCTCAATGCCTGGGTGGAGTTGTTCCAGGAATTCACCCACGTGCTGGGCGTGGAAGTCAATCAATCCCGGCTGTTTGAAATGTTGTACCAGCAGGCGCTTGAAGGCGATGCGGATGGCGGCGGACTGTTGGCCTACAATTATGTTTCTGGCGAACACATCACCCATCTGGAGGAGGGACGGCCGTTATTTGTCCGTACCCCCGAAAGCCGTTTCACCCTGGCGAATTTCATGCGCGTGCATCTGTTCTCGTCGCTTGGGGCCTTGAAGATTGGTCTGGACATCCTGTTCGAGCAGGAACAGGTGCAGATAGACCAGGTACTTGGTCACGGTGGCTTTTTCAAAACCAAAAGGGTGGGGCAAAAGATGATGGCGGCGGCGATAAATGTGCCCATTTCGGTGATGGAAACCGCGGGCGAGGGTGGCGCCTGGGGGATTGCCCTACTGGCTGCCTATATGCTCCACAAAACAGAGGGTGAACCTCTGGAAGCCTATCTCTCGAACAAGGTCTTTGCCGGGGAAAATGGCACCACCATAGCTCCTGATCCGACGGATGTGGCCGGCTTTGCAGCCTTCATGGAACGTTATAAGAAGGGGCTGGTGATCGAACGAACGGCCGTTACCGCGCTGCAATCATAACAAGTGGCGTGCGCCGCAGACTCATACGCAAAGGAAATCAACCCATGAACACAGACATTTTCACGCCGCTAGAGGTTTGGTTTGTTGTCGGCAGCCAGCATCTGTACGGGCCGGAAGCGTTGGCGCAGGTGGCGGATCACGGCCGTTTCATCGCCAACGCCCTCGCTGAATGCCCCACGCTGCCCGTCAAAGTCGTTTTTAAACCCATCGTTACCACTCCAGAAGAGGTTTACAACGTCTGCCAGGCCGCCAACTCCGCGCCGAACTGCATTGGCCTCATCTTCTGGATGCACACCTTTTCCCCGGCCAAAATGTGGATCGCCGGGCTGCAAGCGCTGCAAAAACCCTTTGCCCAACTTCATACCCAGTTCAACGCCGAAATCCCCTGGGCGACCATTGACATGGACTTTATGAACCTGAACCAGACCGCCCACGGCGGGCGCGAGTTTGGTTACATCGGGGCGCGACTGCGGGCGGCGCGTAAGGTCATCGTTGGGCATTGGCAGGACGACGAGGCGCTGGCGCGGTTGGCCGTGTGGATGCGCGCCGCCGCTGCCTGGCATGATATGCAAGGGGCGAAGTTTGCTCGCTTTGGCGACAATATGCGCGAAGTGGCTGTGACGGAAGGCAATAAGGTCTCGGCGCAAATACAGTTTGGTTATTCGGTCAACGGCTACGGCGTGGGCGATCTGGTGGCGTATATGAATGGGGTGGGGGAAACGGCCGTTTCCGACCTCATCGCCTGCTACGAAGACAGTTACACCCTTGTCCCGGCGCTGCAAGCCAACGGCCCACGCCGCCAATCCCTGCGTGACGCCGCCCGTATCGAGCTGGGGATGCGCGCCTTTTTGCAGGATGGCGGCTTCAAAGGCTACACCGACACCTTCCAGGATTTGCACGGCATCAAACAATTGCCCGGCGTCGCCTCGCAGCGTCTGATGGCCGACGGTTACGGCTTCGGCGCGGAAGGCGACTGGAAAACGGCCGCTTTGCTGCGCGCCATGAAAGTAATGAGCGCCGGGCTGCCAGGCGGCACATCCTTCATGGAAGATTACACTTATCATTTAAGTCCCAATGGTGGCAAAGTGTTGGGGGCGCACATGCTGGAGATCTGCCCCTCCATCGCCGCCGCCAAACCCTCGCTGGAAATCCACCCGCTGGGCATTGGCGGCAAAGAAGACCCGGTGCGCCTGGTCTTTGATTCGCAAACCGGCCCGGCCATCAATGCCTCCCTCATTGATTTGGGCAGCCGCTACCGCCTGATCGTCAATACAGTGGATGTGGTTCCCACCGACGAACCCCTGCCCAAACTGCCTGTCGCCCGCGCCTTGTGGACGCCGCAGCCCAACTTCAAAGAAGGCGTCGCCGCCTGGATTCTGGCCGGAGGCGCGCACCATACCGGCTTCAGCCTCGCGCTGACGCCCGAATATCTGGAAGACTTTGCCACAATGGCCGGCGTCGAATTTCTGCTCATAGACGAAAACGCTACCCTGGCTGAAATCAAGAAAGAGCTGAAATGGAATGACGTGTATTACCATTTAGGGCTGGGGATTCGGTAATTCGTGAAGTTGAGGTAGCTCACTGGTGCGGCGGCAGCAGTGCGTCTTGCCGCTACAATATTTCAAACCGTCGCCTGAGGCGGTGGTTCATTACTGCCAGGATAGTGGTCCACTATCCTGGCAGTTTTTGATTAGAACGCGGAAAGACGCGGATGCCGCTGATTCTCAGCATATTTGACACCGCCGCAACTCATGACTAAAATGTATAGCGCCACTATATAGTCATGCGATATATAGTCAGGCAATACATAGCGATATGGAGGAACTCTAGTGGGAAATACAGCTCAAACCCCTGACGTGAAACCGGAAAATCATCTCCCTTTGACGCCCACGGTATTTCACATCTTGCTGGCCCTGGCGGATGAAGATCGGCATGGATATGGCATCATCCAGGAAGTGAAGCTGCGCACGGAGGATGGGGTGCACCTGATGGCGGGTACGTTGTATGGCGCGATTAAGCGCTTGTTGGAGCGGGGCTTGATCCTGGAAACGGATGATCGACCTGACCCGGAATTGGACGACGAGCGGCGTCGCTACTACAGGCTTACGGACTTCGGCCAGCGGGTGCTGGCGGCGGAAGTGGCGCGGCTAGAAGAACAGGTGCGGCAGGCTCGTAACAAGCAACTGATGCCAACAAATAGTCCGGCGCAGGTGGCAGTGGTTATTTAATGCAGCGGGGTATCCAATTTCAATCTACGCTGCTGACGGCGCTTAGTCGGTGTTACCAGGTGATGCTCTTTGCTTACCCCGCGCATTTTCGCCGGGAGTATGGGGTGGGGATGGCGCAAGTGTTTCGTGACGAAGCCCGATTTTTGCTGCGGGAGCGCCACACGGCCGTTCTCATCCAATTTCTTTTACAAACCGTATTTGACCTGGCCAAAACTGTGCTGGTCGAACACCTGGAAGAACTCTTCAATATTAAACTGGAAGGTGGCAATATGTCTTACCATGAAACGATTCATTCGCTTTCTGAGAATCCGGAAGCGTTAGAGGAACTCTATTACAAGGCTGTCAAAGCTGGGAGCGAAAAGGCTTTCCAGCAGGCGATTGACGACAATTACAAAGGTGCGCCCGGTAATCTGCTGTTGGCCGGTTGGTTTTATCGGCTCCACTATGCGGCCAGGCAGGCGAAGCAATTTATCATTGAATGGCGCTGGTTGATACCGCTGGCCGTCCTCAATGGCCTGCTGTTTTGGTGGTTTACGGATGAAGAACGGTACACAATTCAGCTCATTGGCGGCCCCAACGCGCCGCAAGATTTCTTGCCGGTCATTCTTTTATGGGCGGCGCCTTTAGCGGCGCTTTTCATTTTGCTTTATTTTGCGCTTGTGGCGAAGAAAAATTGGCCGGTAACGGCCGTTTCCATTGCTATCCCCTTGTTTGCCGCAGCCTATGTCTATCTCACGTATTCAAAGTTGGGGATACGGCCGTTTCAGGAACAATACCTCAATTTGATGGTCATCCATTTGGCGCTCCTGGCCTGGGTGAGCGTCGGGATATTTTTCCTCGCCGAACACCGCGATGCCAACAGCCGCCTCCGTTTTTTGCTCAAATCAATGGAAGTGATAGTTGTTGGCGGGGTTTTGGCCGGGGTTTTGCTGGCCTTTTCCGGCATCACCATCGGTCTTTTTGACGCCCTGAGTATCGAGTTTTCTGAAGCATTGCTGCGTCTCATTTTTGGTGGTGGGGTGGGTATGATTCTGGTCATCGCTCCGGCGATCATTTACAACCCAACCGTACCCCCGGATGAACAGGTGTTCTTTCAGGGCATTTACCGGCTCATATCGGCCGTGATGCAGGTGCTGCTTCCCCTGACGTTTTTGGTGCTGCTCATTTACATTGGCTTTATTCCCGCCAACTTTCGCGCCCCTTTTGACAATCGGGATGTGCTTATCACTTACAACGTCATGCTTTTTGCCGTTGTTGGCCTGTTGGTGGGCGCTACAATTTTGCGGCCTGCCGATAGTACGCCGCAGCGGGATCGCTGGCTGCGCCGCCTGATTGTGGGCGTGGCGATTTTGACGTTGATTGTCAGCCTCTATGCGCTGTCGGCCATTATTTTCCGCACGATTAATGACCGCCTGACACCCAATCGTTTAGCCTTTATTGGTTGGAACGTCGTGAATATTGGTCTTCTTGTGCTGCTGCTTGGATTGCAGTGGCGCGCCAAAGCGGAACAGTGGTTGGCTGCGTTGTATCAGGCGTTTAGTCTGGGAACGGCCGTTTACGCCATCTGGACGGTGATTGTGATTCTGGCGCTGCCCTGGATTTTTGGGGTGAATCAGGGCGATATGGTGAACCTGCCCGTGAGCATCCAAAACGTGGTATTTGAGGAACCAAGTCCCGTGCTTCTGAAGTGCAGCACCAGCCCCCACATCTACCTGCTCGACCGCGGCGAAAAGCGGTGGATTGAAGATATTGCGACATTCAACGAGCGTGGCTACGTGTGGGATGATGTCAGCTTTGTTCCGTGTGCAGATTTACAAAATGTGCCGGATGGACCGCCAATTCCCGCCGACGCCGGCACACCGCCACAACCTTAGCAACCGTTGGTTTTTAACCTGGCAAGATTGGTCCAATCTCCAAGATTGGACCAATCTGAAAATCGCCAAATTATTTGCAAACCTTACTTACCACTGTCAGGAACGCGGATCAAACAACCTACAGGAGATTGGAGATTAGAGATTGAACGAGTCTCCAATCTTCAATCTTCAATCACAGTTCTGTAAGTTATTTAATTTTCGTTCCTCAGCGATACCGGCGAAATTTCCACCATCTCCGACTACCCGCCCAACGAATCAATATAGTCAATGGAG
>CALFEW010001065.1 GCA_937958365.1 uncultured Chloroflexota bacterium
TACCTGGAACCGCCGCTGACCACCATCAAGCAAGATTTCCTGCAAATTGGCCGCGAAGCTGCCCGTTTGCTCATCCGCAGCCTGGAGGAACCGGGCGCGCCGCGCCAGCATTTACGCTTACCGGCGGAACTGATCGTGCGCCGATCCACCGGCGCACCAAACGGGTAAGAACGAGATTGGACAAATCTTTGAGATTTGTCCAATCTGCCAATTCAACAGACGAGGAGGTGAAAAGAATAAAAAGATAGATACCCAAACTTTAACGCAACATTTTCAAGCAATTTCCACATCAACCCACATCTCTGTTAGGAGGAGAATTTAGATCATGAACAAACGATTTTCACTTTTAATTGTCTTACTCTTGGCCCTGGGCATGCTGCTCGTGGCTTGCGGCGGCGGCACAACAGAAACGGCCGTCGAAGAACCCGCCGCTACCGAAGCCCCGGCCGTCGAAGAACCGGCTGCTGAAGAACCCGTCGCCGAAGAACCGGCTATGGAAGAAGTCACCCTGCGCTGGCGCACCCGGCCCGACAATCAGGCCGAAATTGACGTGTATCAAGCGGTAAGCGATGAATTATCGGAAAGTCTGGAAGGCGTCAACCTGGAATATGAAGCGGGCGGCAGCGAAACCTCCAGCTACCAGGACGTGCTGAAGACCGAATTGGGCGCGGGCACGGCCCCCGACGTTTTCTGGATTCCCGGAACCGACGTGGCCGACTTTGCCTCACGCGGCCTGATCATGGACCTGCGCGGCATGGCCAGCGCCACCGAAGGTTACAGCGACGACGCCTTCTACCCTGGCCCGATGTACCATCTGACCTTCAACCCGGCAACGAGCGCCACCGGCGAAGTGCTGTGGGGCCTGCCGCGTGACGTCTCGACGTTTGCGCTGTACATCAACCTGGACCTGTTGGCCGAATCCGGCGCGCCGGACCCGCGTGAATTAGCCGCCAACGGCGAATGGAATTGGGACAGCTTCATCGAAGTGGCGACGGCGATTGACGCGCTGGGCGACGACATCTATGGCTACGGCCAAAATGCCTGGTGGGGTCCGTATGGTTATTGGATTAATTCGGCCGGCGGTGGTTTCTTCAATGAAGACCGCACTGCTTGCGCCCTGGATACGGCCGAATCGTTGGCCGGGTTGGAATTTGAGCAGCGCATCTACCAGGAATTTGACGTGGCTGTGCCGTATGGCGAAGACAGCGAACCGCCCTTCCTGGCCGGTAAGGTGGGTATGTTCCAAAACGGCCGTTGGGCCACCCCCGGCGCTCGTTCCAGCGCCAACTTCAACTGGGACGTGGTCGAACTGCCGGATGGGCCGGCCGGGCCGAGCAACTGGCTCTTCTGGGGCGCTTACGTCGTGAACGCCAACACCGAACACCCCGAAGAAGCGTGGCAGTTGGTGCAGGCTCTCACCGCCGCCGAGGTGCAAGGCCAGATTGCTTCGCTGGGCGCCAACGTCCCCAGCCGCGTCAGCCAGGAAGCGCTGGACGCTTTCCTCACCTTCACCCCACCGGCCAACAACCAGGCTTTCTTGAACGGCCTGGCCAACAATCCCGCCACCGAAGGCCCGCTGTGGGCCGGCAACTGGCCGGAATTTGACGCCGTGATGGGACCGGCCGTGGCTGCCGTCTTGAATGGCGAAACGACCATTGACGACTACGCCGCCAACATCTGCAACGAAGCCAACAAAGCGTTTAATCAGTAACATTTACGTGTAAGAAAAAGGGCGGGCTTAGGCCCGCCCTTTTTGTAACTGGAGTTTCCCATGACCGCTGCAACAATAGGTTCGCGTGAAAGGCCATCGCCGGAATCACGAGTGGATTTTTGGCTGCGTTTGGTGATGATCTGGCATGTGATTTTAGGCGTGGGCAGCCTGGGGGGTATCGTCTACCTTTGGGCTGGCGGCGCGGATTGGGCTGTTTGGGTGAAGGGAGTGGGCACGGCCGTTCTGCTGTTAACGGCCGTCCTGTCCGCCATCGCGGCGCGAGACATCAGCAACCGCATTCATCGCGGCCGAACCATCTCCCTGGCCGTCAACTACCTGGGCTTCCTCTTCACGTTTTTTGGCAGTTTGCATCTCATCGGCGTTTTTACCGGCATTGATTCCCTGGCCGATTCTTTTATGCGCGGTATTCCTTTTCTGATTCTGGTGTTTGCCGGGTTTTTCGTGGGCACACTGACCGACCGTTACCAGAATCCGGCCACGCAGCGCGCCCTGAGGCAAACCAGCAAAGCCGTCATGATCGTGTCCGGGGTGGCCTTTTTGCTGGCTGTGGGCGTCCACAACGGCCTGTTGGCGCTGCTAGGCAAGCTGACGGACCCGTTGATTTTAGCGATGGTGGGGGGAACGGCCGTGTTCGCCCTCATGCTCTGGGCCATGTGGCGGCAGCCCAGCGCCGAAGCCATGAACGCCACCAACGCCGACAACGAAATGCTCAGCGGCTATTTATTTCTGTCGCCCAACCTGCTCGGCTTTCTCTTCTTTTTTGCCGGGCCGCTGCTGCTGTCGCTGTACGTCAGCTTCACCAACTCGGATGCGTTTGGCACGCAGGATTGGATTGGGCTGGAGAATTATGCCCGAATCGTCAACCTGGACGTCGCCCGCCTGGACGCCATTACCCAGCTTGCCAACGAAGCCATAGACGTCACCGTCTACGACGAACTGACCCGCTTTGAAATTTTGGGCAAAAGCTACATCGTCGGCGCGCAAGATAAACTGTTCTGGCTTTCGCTGCGCAACACCCTGGTTTTTGTGCTGCTGTCCGTGCCGCTCAGCGTGGTTCCCGCCCTGTTTTTATCCAATTTGCTCAATAGCAAAATCGCCGGCATGAAATTTTTCCGCGCCGTTTATTTTTTGCCCAGCGTCGCGGCCGTCGTCGGCATCGCCCTGGTCTGGCAGTGGTTGTTCAACGCCACCATCGGCTACATCAACTACTTCATCACCGTGCTGGTGAATTTCCTCAACAGCTTCGGCGGTTCGTTTTTCGACCCGCAAATCCGCTGGCTGTCCGACAGCAACACGGCGCTGCTGGCCGTGGTCATCGTC
>CALFEW010001066.1 GCA_937958365.1 uncultured Chloroflexota bacterium
AGGGGGCGTAATCCGTGAACCGTAATCCGTAATCCGTAATCCGTGAACGGAACACGGAACACGGAATACGGAATACGGTTCACGGCTCCATTTCACGGGTGAGGAACCAGGCCCCGTGACGGTCGTCGGCGTCTTTGGGGGCGCGGTCGTAATAGAGTTCAAAGATACGTCCGTCCGCCGTTGCCACGCGGAAGAAAAAGCGGCCCACGCCCCAGGAACCACGCTGGGCGGCTCGCGCCGCGTGTTCTGGCTGCATGTTTTGGGCCATGCGTCCGCGACGGCCGTAATCCACCCATTCCTCCACCAGCCGCGCCACGCGAAAGGTCTCCTCACCCCAGACAAAGCCGTCCGGGCAGCCGGGCTTTTTGCTGAGGGCCGGTGGGGTGTCGAAAACGGCCGTGATTTGTTCGCCAATAAATCGCGAGTCCATAAGTTATCTACAGGGTGAAGATGAAAGATAAAAGATTGAAGATTTGCCAACATCCAATCTTCAATCTTTTATCTTCAATCTTTCACTTCTCAATCGCCAACCGCCGCTCTATCTCTTTCTCCAGACGGCTGATTTCTGCCTGTAATTGCGCCTCTTCCTGGGCCAGGACCTGCAAATTTTGCTCGGTGGCTTCCAGGCGGTCCACGTATTGGGCGCGCATCTGGCCTTCTTTACCGGTGTTCGAGAGCGCCTGCATATTGCTCTGAATCTGCTTTTGCGCCTCATACACCTTCTGGCGCTCCTGGTTGATGGCTTCAATGCGCTTCTAGTGGCCGCCGATTTTTTCCAGCAGTCCCAAAATCGTGGCGATCAAGTCATGGGTCGCCCGATCAATCAGCCCATCACGCAAGAAACGCTGCAAATTGACGTAGGATTGGCGCTCGATTTGCTCTGAACGCCGCCGCAGGTAGCGCGTCTGTACGCGCAGAGTCGTTTCCCGGCGGGAGGGCACGTCTACGGCAAAGCGGTACATCGCTTCGGTCTGTTCGGCCGGTTTGGGCGTATCGAACAGATCGTAGCTGGTCTGGCGCGGATGCTCTACCAGCACGCTAATGGGACGGTTGGTGGTATTGTTGATCTGGTATTCGCGCCAGCGGATGTCCCATTCCTCAAACATCAGGTATGCGCCTTGCAGCGACAGGCCGTAAAGCTGCGTGGAAGCGCCCGACTGCTCGCGCACGCGCGCGCCCAACTCGACCGCGTAAGGGATGATAAATTCGGCCTGATCGGCGGTGAAGGGCAGCACAGCCTCGCCCACGTAATCGCCGCCTTCGATGACCGTGACCGGGCCGCGCTCCAGCGTGAGGCCGGTTTTGTTGTCCAGACGCAGGCTGGCGACGGGGTGGGAAGCGAGTTTGGCGCCGTTGTAGAGCAAATCTTTGCGGTAAGGCAGGTTGGCGGCAATGATGGGAACCATCGCCGATTGGCCGCGCCCGACGCTGACAGGGGTGTTGATGTGGTATTGGAACAGTTCGCCCAATGCTTCGCCGCTGGTCTGCACGGCCGTTGCCTCTTGCAGATCACGGCGCGACATTTTGGCTTGTGGGGCAGGGGCGCGCAGGTCGTCCATAGCGGCCATGGCAGCCATGGCGGGCATTGGGGCGGCCGGGGGCGGCATCGCGCCCATGCCTAGCGTTGCGCCCTGAAAGCCTACCGGACCGGCGGCGACGCGCGATTCTTCTTCGATGAACGGCCGTTCCGGAGTAAACGGCGTGTACAGATCATACACAAACGAGATGGGCATTCCGGCCACCAGGGAGAGCGCAATTTCCTCTAGCTCCTCCTCCAGCCGGTTGTCGAAAATGCCCCAGCCCAACAGCAGGGCAATGGGGCCATCCTCGGCGTCGGGTTCGGCGACCAGGCGGTAACTGACGCGCCAGGTGGGGGCGGGGGCAATGTAGCTAACGGAAAGATCATGCGCGCCGGGCGTGAGGCGAATGGTGACTTGCCGGTAGTTTTCCTGGGTGAGCGACACCTGCAAGAAGAAGCGCAAATCGGCCGCGCCGCGCTCGTCCAGAATCGTCACGCTCTGCACGCGGCTGAGGGCGACGGTTTGCACCTGGCTGTTGCCATCTTGCAGCAGAGAAATGAGGGAATCGCCCACCGGCTGGCGGTCGGGCAGTTCATCCAGGCCGAGGAGAAGGCCAACGGCCGTTTCTCCCTGGTCCAGGTGCAGTTCGGCCCGTCGCCCGCGCAGGCCAACGAGCAAATCACGCAGGCTGCGCGTATCGCCCAGGCGGATGGAGCAGCCGGACAGCCGCTCTTCGCGGCTTTGCGGCGTGGCATAATCCACGCCCAACACCTGACCGTCGCCCCAGTCTACGGCCGTCAGGCTCTTCAAAATGTCGTTCATCTCCTCCACGCGGAAGGAAAGGGAGATTTCGTCGCCTTCCACCTGCGCCCGGCGCTCGAAGAAGCCGACGCCGTGCTTGTAGAGGGTCATGCGGGTAATGGGAAGGGTGGTCATTGAGCCTCCTGAATGGTGAAGTTTGAATTGTGAATGGTGAAGTATGAAGTGGGATCATTCACAATTCACAATTCGTTATTTTACCACAGAGGAAGCTGAAAGTTGGGGCGACGGCCGTCTAACAAAACAAAAGGTTTGAGGTTTTTAGTCTGGACGCCCAGGTCCCGCAGGTCGTCCAGGTCGCGCAGGAGGCCGATACGGCGGGCGTTGAGGATGGCGCTGGCGCTTTGTGGGCCGATGCCCGGCACGCGCAGCAATTCCTGGCGGGCGGCGCGGTTTAATTCCACCGGGTTTTCCAGCAGATTTTGCTGCGCCCAGGCCAGTTTGGGGTCTATTTCCAGCGGCAGGTTGCCTGTGCTGGTGAAGGGCAAGTCTTCCAGGTCGAAGCCATAATCGCGGAAGAGGAAAGAGGTCTGGTAGAGGCGATGTTCGCGCCGCCGGTCAGAAGGGGGGAGATGTTCCAGCGGGGTATCCGGCAGCGGCCGGAACGAGGAGAAGTAAGCGCGGCTGATGCGCAGCTTTTGGTAGAGGTATTCGGTGGTAGAGAGCAGTTCCAGGTCGGTTTCGCCGACTGCGCCGACGACAAATTGGGTGGTGGTGGAGGGCCAACGGCCGTTCCAGCCCAGATGCGCTGGCTGCGACTGGCGGATCTCTTCAATCCATTGTAACGGCCGTACCAATTCCTCCAGAAAGTGCTTCTTAGGAGCCAACAGCGCCAGCCGCTTATCGTTTGGCGCTTCCAGGTTGACGGACAACCGGTTCGCCAACTGCATCGCCCGTTCCACCTGCGGCCGTTCCGCGCCTGGCATCACCTTTAGATGCACATAGCCGCGAAATTGGTGTTTTTGCCGCAAAATCTCCACCGTGTCTATCAGCTTATCCTGCGTCGCCGCGCCGCCTTTGATGATGCCCGAACTGAGGAACAGCCCTTCGGCAATTCCGGCGCGGTACAAATCCATGAACGATTTTGCCATCTCGTCCGGCTGGAACGTAGTGCGGCGAAAATCACGCCCGGCGCGAAAAGGGCAGTAGAAGCAGTTACGCTCGCACGCCGACGTGAGCAGGGTTTTGAGCAGCGGAATGGTCTTGCCGCCCGGCATTTTGGCGTGATGGATGCCCAATTCGGCTTGCTTGTTGCGCTTTGAGGATTGAGAATTGGGGACTGGAGACTGGAGATTAGAGATGGGAGATTGTGAAGAAGTCTCTAATCTCCCATCTCTAATCTCTATGCCGCAAGGAGCAATGTGCGGCGCGGGTCGCAGGGAAACTTCTTCCGCTGGTTCCAGTTCGGCGTTATCGGCCAGGAGTTTGAATTTTGCCAGAGCGTCCATGTCCTAATTATAGAACATGCGTTCGTTATGGGCAAGTAGCGAGTG
>CALFEW010001067.1 GCA_937958365.1 uncultured Chloroflexota bacterium
CAGCTCCGCCGCATCCAGGATCAGACCATCGGAACGGCCGTTCCGCAGCGCCTGTTTGAACAATTTGTCCGGCAGCGTATCATCGGCGCGGGTCAGACCTTCGCGGGCGTTAAAGGCGCGCATCAAGTTCACCCGGCGACGACCTACGGTTTGTAACTCTTCTAACGTTACATCCCAGCCGGTGGCCGCGGCCATCAACTGCGCTTTTTGCTGCGGGCCAAACAACTGCCAGCTTGTGCCAAAGACAAAATGGCACAAGTCCAACGTCTCGTTGGCGCTGTAACTGTATTGTGTTTGCAGCGCAAACTGCACTTTATCGGCGTTCAAAACCTGCGCCGGCTGCGGGCTGACCAGGCCCAAATCGGCCAGGTAGCGCTTGGAGCCGGGGCGTTCGGGCGTGCCTTCGTAAATCTGCGGCTGGTACATCGGGTCGTGGTCGGACGACTCGTGGTCTGCGCCAAAGGGATTGACGGCGTAAATCAGACCCAGGCTGCGTTTGACGTGGGGCATGTGGGCGGGCAGTTCCTGGCCTTTGACGGTTAGCAGGTATTCATGCCCTTTACCGAGTCTATCGGCGGCTTTGGCCGAGCCTTCAGCCAAAACGTCGCCAAAACCTTCGCGTTTGAGCGTTTTTTCCAGCATGGCGATCATGGCGTCGGCATCGCCGAATTTTAGCGGGATGCCGTCGGTTTCCCCCAGATGCAGCAGTTCGTTTTCAAAACATTCCATCGCCCAGGCAATGGTGGCCCCACAGGAGATGGTGTCTACGCCGTATTCGTTGCAAAGCTGATTGGCGTAGCTGATGGCCTGAAGATCGGATACGCCGCAATAAGAGCCGAGGGTGGCGATGGTTTCGTACTCCGGCCCGCCGTATTCCGGGATGATTTTTTGGTCGCGCCATTCAGATTCCACCACTCGTTTGCAGCGGATGGCGCAGGCGTAGCAGGTATCACGGCCGATTTTGTCTTGCTGGCCTTCGGCCGCGCCGCGCAGAAGGTTGTCGTAGAGCGTTTCGCCGCTCATGGTTTCGGCGTCGGCCAGCGAGGGCATGACGCCGGCGTTCCAGTTGAAGGAGGGCAGTCCACCGGCCCCATAATTCGCCATCACCGAGCGAGGCGTGCCGATGCGGCCAAACTGGGCGGCGCCGCTGGACTCCATGTTGGCGGCCCCCTGGCGAATGAGGGCGATCACGGCCGTTTTGTCCCCCATTTCCACTTTCCGTTTGCCGGCCACATTGCCACCGACGACGATGGCCTTTAGCTTCTTGCTGCCCATCACCGCGCCCACGCCGGTGCGCCCCCAGGCGCGATTCGCCATGTTCATAATGGCCGCAAAGTTGGTCAATTTCTCGCCGGCCGGGCCAATCTGGGCAATTTCGGCGCTTTGGTCGCCGATTTCTTGCTTGAGCAGGCCATCTACGACCAGCGTGGTTTTACCCCACAGGTGCGAGGCGTCACGGAGTTCCGCACGGCCGTCATGGACCCACAGGTACACCGGTTCGGCGGCCGCGCCACGCACGACGATGGCGTCGAACCCGGCGAACTTTAACTCGGCCGGCCAGAAGCCGCCGGCCTGGCTATCGGCCACGCCGCCGCTGCTGGGCGATTTGCAGGTGACGGTGGCCCGGCTCTGCCCGCTGATGGGCAGGCCGGTGGGTGCGCTGACGGCAAAAGTCAGGGTATTGTCGGGGTGGAGAGCGTTTGTGTGGGGTGGGGTGAACTTCCAGAGGTAATACAGCCCCAGCAAACTGCCGCCCATGTAGGTGCGGTAAAAGGCGTCGTCAGGCGTTTCGACCTCGATGCTCGCCTGGCTGAGGTTTATGTGTAAGATTTTGCCGGTAAAACCAGCCATGGGGGTGGTATACCTTTCAAATTCACCTTCCCGGAACCTGAGCGGTTCCGAAAAGATTTCAGGTGTAACGGCCGTAATTCACGGGGTCAGCATACAATTCACCCGGAGCCAGGCTGTCCAGCCGTTCCTGACCCAACTGCGCCAGATAAGCGGTCCGGTTGGCGACGCTGTACACCCACTGCTGCAACCAGGCTTCGGTGGCCGCCTGATCGCCGGAGCTTTCGGCCCAATCCAGGTAGAAGGCGTTGTCGCGGTCGTAGTAGCCTTGCACGTAGCTGGGATGCGCGCCATACGGTTCATGGACTACTGCATCCACCACCAGGCCGGGGATGAGTGTGCGGTTTGGGTCGCGGGCGATGACATCCTCGTCCACCACTTCCTCAACGACGATAACGACCTTTTTGGCGGCGAAGGCCACCTCTTTTTGCATGCCCAGCAGCCCCCACAGGTGGGTGTTGCCCTGGGCGTCGGCGCGTTGGGCGTGCAAGAAGGCCACGTCTGGGTTTAGTGGCGGCACAACGGCGATGGGGCCATCACCGTAGGGACTTTCCACTTCTTTGATGAGCGGGTTGACGGCGGCCATATCGCTGCCGGTGTAGCTGCGCAGTGGGAAAAAGGGCAGCTTGCTGGCCCCGGCGATGTAGCGCCCGACCATGCCGAAGTGTGAGTATTCTTCGATTTCTAACGGCCGTGGAATACCCTTTTCCACCGCCCGCCGGATACAATACAGGCTGCCCACGCCCGGATTGCCCAGGTAGCTAAAAATCAGCTTCTTCGCCACGCCAGCGGCGATCATCTGGTCGTATACCAGGTCGGGAGTCATGCGCGCCAACGTCAGGTCGCGCTTGCCCTGGCGGATAATTTCATGGGCGGCAGCAAAGCAGATGAAGGCCGTGAAGCCTTCGATAGCCACCACGTCGCCATCTTGCACGTATTGGCTTACGGCTTCCTTCATGGAGATGAGTTTGTTGGTCATACGTCACAGGGGGCGTTAGCCGTGAGCCGTCATCCGTATTCCGTCAATGAGCGGTTTACGGATGACGGAATACGGTTAACGGGCATTATTCCACGATGGTCTGGCTTTGTTCGTGCATGTATTGTTGGATGTAGTAGAAGCTGCCGGCCGCTTTGCCGGTGGAGCCGCTGCCTTTCCAGCCACCAAAGGATTGGTAGCCGGGCCACGCGCCGGTGGTTGCGCCGGAAGAGCGGTTGACGTACAGCACGCCGGCTTGAATATTGTCCAGCCACCACTGCACTTCGTTGTCATCTTCGCTGAAGAAACCGGCCGTCAGGCCATATTCCACGTCGTTGGCTTTCACCATCGCGTCGTCCAAATCGGTGAAAGGATGCACGGTGACAATGGGCAGGAACATCTCTTGCTTCCACAGGTAATGATCGTGGGGCAGATTGTCTACGATGGTGGGCGCGACAAAATAGCCGTTGCCCGGCAAGGCTTCGCCGCCAAAGACAACGTCACCGGCGGCGCGCAAATCGGCCACAAATTGCATGTAATCGTCAAGTGCGCCTTTGTTGGCGACGGGTCCCATCCAGTTTTCTTTGATGGTGGGATCGCCGACGTTGATGGCTTTGGTGAGGGTAACGAGTTTTTCCATGAAGGCGTCTTTGACGTCGGCGTGGACGTAGACGCGGGAGCAGGCGGAGCATTTCTGGCCTTGCAGGCCAAAAGCCGAGCGCATGACGCCCATGGCCGCTTTGTCCAGATCGGCTTTGTTGCTGACGATGACCGGATTTTTGCCACCCATTTCAGCGATGACGGGGCGGGGATAACGGCCGTTGGCAAACGTCCGCAAAATGTGCATACCTACGTCGTAGCTGCCGGTGAAGGTGATACCGGCCACATCGGGATGGCTCATCAATTTTTCGCCCACCACACGGCCGCTGCCGGTGATGAAGTTAAACGCACCCGCCGGTACGCCGGCGTCGCGGAAACATTCGGTGAGGAACCAGGCGGTCAGAGGGGTGTCAGTGGCCGGTTTGAGGACGACGGTGTTACCGGCGATTAAGGCTGCGCCGGCCGGGCCACCGGCCAACGCGCCGGGGAAGTTGAAGGGCGAAATGACCACCCAAACGCCGTAAGGTTTGAGGACGCTG
>CALFEW010001068.1 GCA_937958365.1 uncultured Chloroflexota bacterium
TAGATCAACCAGGTAAAGATGGTGCTATCGTTCAGACTGAAGTGACGACTACATATTTGTTCAACGAGCAGGGGCAGGTGGAAATTATCGGCGTTTCCCGCGATATTACGGACCGCCAGCGGGCGGAAAGGGCGCTGCGTGAGAGCGAAGAGCGTCTGAGAGCTTTTATTGATAACGCCGAGAGTCTTGTCTGGATTAAGGACCTGGACGGCCGTTTCCTGGTCGTCAATCCTTATACCGAAGGTGTACTGGGTTTGCCCAAAGAGCAAATCATTGGCCGTACTGTCCATGCACTCTTTCCAAAGCAATACGCCGATATTTTTGTGAGCAATGACCGTCAGGTACTTGACCTGGGGAAACCCCTGGAATTTGAAGAAGCATCCTGGCTGCCTGACGGCCAGCACACCTACCTTTCCGTAAAATTTCCATTGTGCGACGCCACCGGACAAATTTACGCCCTGGGCGCTATCTGCACCGACATCACCGGGCGTAAACAGGCGGAAGAAGAACTCAGCCGCCTCAACGCCGAACTGGAACAGCGCGTGGCCCGGCGCACCGCCGAATTAAGCGATCTCTACAACAACGCACCCTGTGGCTATCATTCCCTGGATAATGAGGGTGTGATTGTTCGCATCAACAACACGGAACTAACCTGGCTGGGCTATACCCGCGAGGAAGTCGCCGGCAAAATGACGGCCACCGACCTCTTCACTCCGGCCAGTCTGGAAATCTTCAAGCACAACTTCCCCCTCTTGAAGGCACGGGGCTGGATAGAAAACCTGGAACTGGAAATGATACGCCGGGATGGTTCGATTTTGCCGCTCTTGCTCAACGCCACGGCTATTAGAGACGCCGACGGCCGTTTTCTCTTTAGCCGCTCCACCATGATTAACTACACCGAGCGCAAACAAGCCGAGATAGCCCTGCGCCAATCACAAGCCCAACTTCAGGTCGCCAACAAAGAACTGGAAGCCTTCGCCTACTCGGTTTCCCACGACCTGCGCGCTCCCCTGCGCGGCATTGACGGCTGGAGCCTGGCTCTGCTAGAAGATTATTATGATCAGCTCGACGAAACGGCGCAGCAATACCTGGATCGCGTACGCGCCGAAGCACAGCGCATGGGGCGGCTCATTGACGATTTGCTGCTGCTTTCGCGGGCTTCCCGCGCTGAAATGCACAAAAACCGGGTTGACCTTAGCCATCTGGCCCACATTGTTGTCGGCCGGCTGCGTGATATGGAACCCGAACGCCAGGTGCAAATGGTGATTCAACCCGGCCTGGTCGCGTCCGGCGATGTCACGTTGCTCGAAGCTGTTTTGACCAACCTCTTGGGCAATGCCTTCAAATTCAGCAGTGGCTGCGCCGAAGCCCAGATCGAGTTTGGCTGTTTACTCCCAGACAAAGACGCAACAAAGGCCGAGGGCCGGGCAAACATCTACTTTGTGCGCGACAATGGCGCCGGTTTTGACATGGCCTACGCCGCCAGGCTGTTCGGCGCATTTCAACGGCTGCACAAAACGTCGGAATTCCCCGGCACAGGCATCGGCCTGGCTATCGTCCAGCGCATTATTCACCGCCACGGTGGGCAGGTCTGGGCCGAGGCCGAAGTTGGCCGGGGTGCGACGTTTTACTTCACGCTTGAGGAGGCTGCATGAAAGCTAAAGTCATCTTGCTGATTGAAGACAATCCCAGCGACGTGGGTCTGACCCAACGGGCGCTGGCTAAAAGCCACATTGCCAACAAACTGATTGTGGTAGAAGATGGACAGGAAGCGCTGGATTATCTCTTTGGCGAAGGTGTTTATGTTGGACGAGATATAACCGAACTACCTGCGCTGATTTTGTTAGACCTTAAATTACCCAAAGTGGATGGTCTGGCTGTGTTGCGGCGAATTCGCGCTGATGAGCGCACGCAGCGGCTGCCGGTAGTCATCTTAACCACTTCCAGGGAAGAGCAAGACGTAGCCACCAGTTACGACCTGGGCGCGAATAGTTATATCCGTAAACCAGTGGACTTTAACCAATTCGCCCAGGCCGTACAGCATTTAGGGCTGTATTGGCTGGTCTTGAACGAGGAGCCACCTAAAAGGAGCCACCTGAGGTAAGGTTGTCATGAGTCAAGGATTGCGGGTTCTGATCGTCGAAGATTCGGACAGTGATGCGGCCCTGGTAGCCCGTCTGCTGCGTAAGGCGGGTTATGACATCCACGAAGAGCGCGTAGAAAGCGCGGCCGAAATGTCAGCGGCGCTTGCCAGGCAGGTCTGGGATGTCGTGATTTCTGACTACGCGCTGCCACAGTTTGACGCGCCGGCCGCCCTGTCTTTGTTACAACAGGCGGGGCTGGACATCCCTTTTATCGTGGTTTCCGGCACGATTGGCGAAGAAACGGCCGTTACCATGATGAAAGCCGGCGCACACGATTATTTGATGAAAGACAAATTGCTGCGTCTGGCGCCGGCCGTAGCGCGAGAGATGCGCGAAGCCCAGTCCCGGCGCGAGCGCAGGCAGGCGGAAGAAGCGCTGCACGCTTCGACGAAGCACCTGAGCAGCGTTTTTCGCGCCGCGCCAATCGGCATTGGGCTGGCGGTAGACCGCGTCTTGAAAGAAGCCAACCAATATTTGTTCGACATGACAGGCTACAGCCGGGCCGAGTTGATCGAGCAGAGCGCTCGCATCCTTTACCCGGATGACGCCGAGTTTGAGCGGGTGGGCCGGGACAAACACGCTCAGGTTCGGGAGCGTGGCGCCGGCAGTATTGAGACCCGATGGCAGCGTAAAGATGGTGTGGTCAGAGACATCTTCCTTTCCTCTACCCTGCTCAATCCCGCCGATTGGTCGGCGGGGATGACGTTCGCCGCCCTGGACATCACCGAGCGCAAGCAGGCCGAGGCGGCCTTGCTCAAGAGTGAAAACGATTTCCGGCGGCTGTCTGAATTCAACCGGCAGTTGAACGAAATCTCCATTGTTTTTAATGAAACATCCGATCTGGTCTCACTGGAAGAATCCATCGCCACCTCTTTTTGGCAGCTTACCGGGGCTTTAGGCGCTACAATCTCCCGCTACGATCCCTTCGCAAAAACGATCCAGGTCACAGCCACCGCCATGCCAGAGGAACTGCTCGCCCAGATTGAATCTGTGTTAGGCGTTTCTCTGGCTGAACTAAAAATGACCATCCCCGACGAAATAATTCCGCTCATGACCACCCACTTCATTGACCGAACGAGCGACCTGACAGCGCTTTCTTTTGGCAAAATTGCCCCGGAAACGGCCGAAAGGCTCATCGCGGCTATCGGTTGTGGTCAGATTCTGGGCGTCGGGCTGAGTTATGGTTCCGAATTAATAGGCGCCACCATCGCCTTTCTGCCTGAAGGCGCAGTCGAAATTCCCGATCATAGTTTAAGAACTTTCGCCTACATGGCCAGCCTGGCGATGACGCGGAAAAAAGCCGAAGACTCCCTGCGGGCCAGCGAGGCCCGCTTTGCAACTATCTTTCGCGCCAGTCCTATCGGCATTAGCCTGACCCGCTTTGCCGATGGCCAGATTGCCGATGCCAATGCCACTTTTTTGAGCATGTTGGGTTATACGCGCGAAGAAGTTATGGGCTACACCACGCTTGAGTTAGGCATGTGGCCCAACCCTGCAGAACGACACAGAATTGTTCGATTGCTTCATGAGCTAGGCAGGGCACAGAATATTGAATTAAGGTTGCGCCGGAAATCCGGCGAGATCCGCGATTCACTTGTGTCGGCGGAACTGATTGAATTGGCTGGTGAGCGCTATATGGTCAGCATGATCCACGACATCACCGAACAGAAGCGGGCCGAAGAAGAAAAAGAGAGACTCCAGACGCAGTTAACGCAGGCGCAGAAGATGGAATCAATTGGCCGGCTGGCTGGTGGTGTGGCCCATGACTTCAACAACATGTTAAACGTCATTATGGCTCATGCGGAGTTGGCCTTAAACCGGCTAAACCCCACCGACCCTCCTTTTGCCAATCTGCAAGAAATCTACAAAGCGGCCCAACGCTCGGCCGACCTCACCCGCCAACTGCTGGCCTTTGCCCGAAAACAGATAGTCGCTCCCAAGGTTCTTGACCTGAACGAGACGATTGAGACAATGCTGAAGATGCTCAGGCGGTTGATTGGTGAAGACATTTCTCTCGTCTGGATGCCGGGGGCGGGCGTGTGGCCGGTCAAAGTGGATCCTTCTCAGATTGACCAGATTCTGGTGAATCTTTGCGTCAATGCCCGAGACGCAATGACCGGGCAGGGTCGGATTACCATCGAAACAGGGAACGTCGTTTTTGATGATGATGATTGCGCCAGCAACCAGGAAGCTGTTCCGGGCGAGTTTGTCCTACTGGCCGTCAGTGATGATGGCTGCGGCATGGATGAGGAGATTCGCAGCAAGCTGTTTGAGCCTTTTTTCACGACGAAGGAATTGGGCAAAGGCACCGGTCTGGGTTTGGCGACAGTCTACGGCATTGTCAAGCAAAATAATGGCTTCATTGATGTGTACAGCGAACCCAATATGGGCACTACGTTTAAGATTTATTTGTCTCGTCACATGGAACAGGTAGACCCGATGCACAAGGATGGCGCGATGGCGCGGCCGGAGCGGGGTAACGAAACGGTTTTGGTGGCGGAGGACGAGCCGGCGATTTTGGAAGTGATCATTGACGTACTCCAAAACCAGGGATATACCGCCCTGACGGCCACCACGCCGGGTGAAGCCATGCGCTTGGCCCGGGACTACGCCGGGGAGATTCACCTGTTGATTTCTGACGTGATCATGCCGGAGATGAACGGCCGTGACCTGGCGAATAACATGATGCTTTTTTGCCCGCGACTCAAAGTCTTGTACATGTCCGGCTATACCGCCGATGTCATCGCCCACCACGGCGTGCTTGACGATAGAGTGTATTTCATCCAGAAACCATTCACGATTCGCGAACTAATCGCCAAGGTGCGCGAAGTATTGGATTGTGACACGGGCTAGTTCCCGTATTCCGAAGTCCGTATTCCAAAGCGTTGTAGCCGCGATTTCTTATCGCGCCTGACGGAGCGGGGTAAGGATACCCCGGCTACATCCTTACAGAATTGAGATTGGAGATTGAGAAATCTCCAATCTCCAATCCCTAAAACACCACCGCCCCGCTGCCGCTCTGGCTGACGCGCACCGTAGACATGGAGACCATGTGGAAGATGCGCCGCAGTTCCGATTGGTCCAGTCCGGCCGTGAGCGCTTCCGAAAAACCGATGGCGTCGGCCAGTTTGCGCACTTGGGGATGGATGCCATTGGCGCTGCCTTTTGGCTTGAACCCCAGCGCCGGTTTGTTGGCGTCGGCCACAAAACCCACGTAAGCCAGCGTGTACAATTCCTGCCGGAGCAGTTCTTGCGCGGTGCGCGCCACATCCTGGGCGCGTTGGCGCGAGGCGTTGTCGTCGCCATCGGAGTAGACGATGGCGATGCAGCGCACCATCACCCCGCTTTGCCGCAACTGCTGCGTGTAGAGAACCATGTTCGCCAGCCCGCCGGCCACGGCGTCGTAGAGGGCGGTGGAGCCGTAGGGATCGTAGCTCTTGTCGGTCAGGCGCGGCGCGTCGTCCAGGGCGACGTAGCCGTGCAGCAGTTTCACGGTGTCGTTGAAGAGGATCGTGCTGACCAAAATCTCGTCGGCGGCGATGGAGTGGTGCATAGCGGCCAGATAGTCGTCGTTGTAGGCGCGGATCAGGTCGGCGGCGTGGGGGGCCATCGAACCGCTCATGTCTATGATGTTCATCGCCAGGGTGACTTCGTTGCCGGCCAGTTGATCGAGGGGGACGCCAACGGCCGTTGCCATTGTCGGCCCGTTTAAATTCGCCACCACCAGGTCCAGCGTGTCGTCCGTCAGCCCATCCGCCAGCGCCGACTCGAAAAGATCGTCCAGGTTGCCAAGTCCGTTGTTGTTCATGTTATCTCCGTGTTCCGTAGTCCGTAATCCGTAATCCGTAATCCGTATTCCGTATTCTGTGTTCCGAAATCCGAAATCCAAAATCCGAAATCAAAACGGCAGCTTGTCCGTGCTGTTGATAAAATTCACGCCTTGCTGCTCGAAGTCGGTGAAGCGCTTGAGGGCGATGGCGTGGAAATCTACGTCGGGGTGGACGACCGGCGAGGTGCAGTCGCGGAGGAAGTAGATTTTGCGCAGGGCGTCGGGGCGGGCGCTGAAATCTTCCACCAGGTCTTCGACCGTCTCCAGCACGCAGTGGCTTTCCGCTTCGCCGGCGACCAATACCACGTCGGCGTCGGACAGGGTATCCAGGAAGGCTTTGTTCTTGCCGCCCAGCGGGTGGCTGGGCACGGGCACTTCCGGTTGAATGATGGAGTAATGCTCTGTTAGCGGGATGCTGCCTTTGGTCAGCCAGGTGGGCTGCGTTTTGCGCGCCAGGCTGTGCCACATCACCGCCGAGAACAATTCCGGGTCCAGCGCATTGCCAATGCTGCCAATCATGACGTGGTAGGGCCAGATGGTGAGCGTCTTTTTGGCTTCCTCTTCCAACTGCTTGACATAATTGGTAGATTGCACCGGCGCGACCAACGGCCGCCATTTGCCATCCTTAATGTCCTGATACGTGATCATGGTGAAGGGGGCGGGGTGGTTGCCATTGGGGTCGGCCCACCATGCCGGGTGGAAAATCTGATGCGGCAGATGTGAATCCAGCGAGCAGGTGATGTTGGTGATGCGTTCCGCGTGGGTGTAAATGAACTCGATCAGCCGCCGGATGTCGCCGGTTGAGCCGGGCACGTTCAGGCTGCCCTGCGCGTGGCAGAAATCAATCTGCATGTCAATGATGACCAGGTGGATTTTTTGTTTGTCTTGCGTGGCCGGCGGCAAACCGCTTTGTTGGGCGGCGGCGGCAATCGTGGCTACATCCGGGTAAAACAAAGCGCCGATGCGGTTGGGATCGTAGAAGGCGGGAAAATGACTCATGGTTATTGCTCCTTTTATATAGTGTATTTGTTACACTAAATATATATTTGGCAGTATAGTGTAAGTTTGACACTTTGTCAACCGCCAATTTTCTGTTTGGTAGGGGCGACCCTTGTGGTCGCCCTCTTTCAGGGGGCGGGCACAAGGCCC
>CALFEW010001069.1 GCA_937958365.1 uncultured Chloroflexota bacterium
GGCCGCCAATGGCGCGCCTTTCCTTAACAGCAACGCCCGGCGCATCCGCGAATTCCATGCGGCCGTTGGGTCGCCATTGCCGGTCGCGCCACGTCTGCGCGACGCTGACCATATGGCGATGCGGCATAAACTGATTGAGGAGGAATATGAGGAGGTAACGGCCGTATTCCAAACCATCATTACCGCGCTGCGCGCCGGCGAACAACCGGACGCTATTGAAGCGTTGACGCCGTTGGTTCACGAATTGGCCGATTTGCTGTACGTGGTTTATGGGGCGATTGAAGCGTGTGGCGTAGACGCCGATGCCGTTTTCCAGGAGGTGCATCGGGTCAATCTGCAAAAAGCGGGCGGCCCGCGCCGCGCCGATGGCAAGCTGCTTAAGCCCCCCGGCTGGCAGCCGGCCGACGTGCGCTCTATTTTGCTGCGGCAGCAGGGGAACGGCCGTTAAAGCACACCCACGCAGACAGGAGGACCCGTGAACCGAAGTCCGTATGCCGTATTCCGTATTCCGTATACCGTTGGCGTTTACCAGAGGTAGCCGTCCTACGGAATACCGAATACGGATTACGGAACACGGAACACGGGTACTAGATTGGGGATTCGCTCAATTCGAGGAGATCACACACGGTGCGGCGCAGGTCTACCGGGGAGAAGGGCTTTTGTACGTACCGGTCCACTTCTTGAAAATGGGCGATCAGGCGGTGGGCGGGTTCTGAATACGCCGTCAGCACGATGATTTTGCGCGGTTTCATTTGGCGTTCACAGACTGTCTTGAGTACGTCCCAGCCATGCATATCTGGCAAGGCAATATCCAACAAAAGCAAATCTGGCTGCACGCGGGTGATGAGTTGGATGGCAGCGCTGCCGTTGCTGGCGCGGTGTAAGACTATCGGCAGAGCTTCCAGGGTTATCTGTAGGAGTTCATAGATGCCATCGTCATCTTCGACGCTAACAACATGGGGCGCAAACGTATCCAAATGAGTACCTCGACAAAATTTCAAACTACATTGGTGGGCAACAGAAATGTTACTTGACCAGAGTAACGAAAAAACCGGCGTATGTCCATCATACGCCGGTACTGTTAGGCCATTTAGTGGTGGAACAATCTTTCCCCGGTCATCACCATGACCATGCCATATTCATCGCACGCTTCGGTGACTACGTCATCACGAATGGAGCCGCCCGGCTGCACGACGTAACCCACGCCGCTTTGCTGGGCGCGATCAATGCTGTCGCGGAACGGGAAAAAGGCGTCCGATCCCAGCGTCACGCCGGTTAATTGGTCCAGCCAGGCGCGTTTTTCAACGGCCGTTAACCGTTCCGGCGCTTCCGCAAAACTTTGCCGCCACACAGACTCTTCCGCGGGCGTCAGATGGTCTAGCAAAAATTGGTCAATCGCGTTGTCCCGTTCCGTCCGGCCGATTTTGTCACGGAACGGCAAATTCAAAACGCGCGGATGCTGCCGCAAAAACCAGGTGTCGGCTTTGCCACCGGCCAGACGGGTGCAGTGAATGCGCGATTGTTGGCCCGCACCCACGCCAATCACCTGCCCATCCAAAGCATAACAAACCGAGTTGGACTGCGTATATTTGAGGGTGAGCAGCGCCACGATCATGTCGCGTTTGGCGTTGTTGGGCAGCTCTTGCGCCACCGTTACCACGTTTACCAGATCGGCGTAGGTGGGCAGGGCGTCGTTGCGCTTCTGCGATAGGGTCAGGCCAAAGACTTCGCGTTGTTCCATTTCCGGTGGTTCGTAATCGGGGTCCACCTGCATGATGCGGTAGCCGCCTTTTTTCTTGTCTTGCAAAATCTCCAAAGCTTCCGGCTCGAAACCGGGAGCGATGACGCCATCGGACACTTCACGCTTCAACAATTCGGCTGTGGGTACGTCCACCACGTCGCTCAGCGCGGCCCAATCGCCAAAGGAGGAGATGCGGTCGGCGCCGCGGGCGCGGGTATAGGCCATCGCCAGAGGCGATAGATTGTCGTCTGTCACAAAATAGGCTTGCTTGAGAGTGTCGCTCAGGGGAACGCCCACGGCCGCTCCGGCCGGGCTGACGTGTTTGAAAGAGGCGGCAGCCGGTAGATTGAGCGCCTTTTTCAGCTCGCGTACAAGCTGCCAGGCGTTGAGAGCATCCAACAAATTGATGTAGCCCGGCGCGCCATTGAGCATTTGAATGGGCAGTACGCCCTGGTTAACGTAGACACGCGCCGGTTTTTGATGGGGATTCGCCCCATACCGCAGTTCGATTTCTGACTTCACAGCTTCCCTCCTGAGATTGGTTTGACGCCAGGGCGTTAAGATACAAAAACGTACAGGGTGTGGCTAAACGGCCGTTACCCCCTGCAAATACGCCGTAATGGCCGTGTCGTAATCGCGGGTGTGGGCGAAGGCTTTCACGGCCAGCTTTTGCCGGGTGGATAGGCACACCTGCCCCTGTTCGCGCAGTTCGGCCAGAATGGTGGCGTAATCCTGCGGATCGCAGACGACGGTGACGCGGGCAAAGTTTTTGGCGGCCGCCCGCAGCAAGGTAACGCCGCCGATGTCTATTTGTTCGATGGCGTCGGCCAGGCTGACGCCGGGTTGGGCGATGGTTTTTTCAAACGGGTAAAGATTGCAGATGACCAGTTGGATGGGGTTGATGCCTTGCGCGCCCAGATCGGCCCAATCTTCGGGCAGGTCGCGGGCGAGGATGCCGCCATGCACGGCCGGATGCAATGTTTTGACCCGGCCGCCTAACATTTCGGGCGCGCCGGTGATGTCGGAAACGTCTAAAACGTGCAGACCTGTTTCCCTAAGCTGGCGGGCGGTGCCGCCGCTGGCAATGAATCCCCAACCCATTGTGGCCAGAGCGGTAGCAAATTCTACCAGCCCTGCCTTATCGTACACGGAGAGAATGGCTCGTTGCGTCATGTGCAGAAATTTACCACAGGGGGAAACGGCCGTCTACCCCAAACCAGCCTATCAGAAGCCCGGATTAGAGAAAAGCGATGGAATGGCCGGCGTAATTGATACTCGAAGCATTCATGGTAAACTCTGGTGCGTCCGCGAAACAAGAGTGTAACGAAGGAAGTGATGATGGCTGATCGAACAATGATTTTGACGTTGGCGAAAGTGCTGATTGCAGCCGCCTGGGTAGATGGGGGAGTGACGCAGGATGAAATCAACAGCGCGAAAGATTTGCTTTTTCATCTGCCCCATACCGCGGCCAACGCGCCGGGCATGAAGCTGAGCAGCCGCGAATGGGCGACGTTGGAGATGTATGTGGAATCGCCGATAGACGCCGCCGAACGGGCGCGGCTGCTGGCAGAATTGCAGGAGGCGCTGCGTTCGCCGGAAGACAAAGCGTTGGCGCTGGCGATGTTGGAAGGGGTGGTGCAGGCAGATGGCGTGGTGTCGGCGGAGGAAACGGCCGTTCTCAATGAAATCAAACAGGCAATTGACCAGGCCGACGTGGGCCTGGCGGGCAAGCTGAGTCGTCTGTTTGGCGGGGCTGTGCAGCGCCGGTCGGCTGCCGCCGGACCCAATCGCGAACAATTTTATCAGGACTTTGTGCAGAACAAGGTGTTTTACGCCGTCAACCAGCGCCTTCAATTGGAAGGCAAGCGGTTGGATATTTCAGAGGCGGATTTGCGCAAGTACAGCCTGGCGGGGGCTTTGATGGCTAAAGTCGCCCATCTGGATGATGCGGTTACAGATGGCGAAGTGGCGGTGATGGTGCGGGCGCTGCGCGAAGGGTGGGGGGTGTCGGAGGAAACGGCCGTGTTCATTACCGAAGTCGCCACCGCCCAAATGAGCGCCATTCAGGACGTGTTTCGGATGCAGCGGGAGTTTGCCACCATCACGTCGGAGGCGGAACGGGAGAGTTTCATTGAGGTTTTGTTTCTGGTGGCCGGGGCCGATGGGAGCGTCGCCATTGACGAAATTGAAGAAATCCGTCGTATGGCTAACGGTTTGAATTTGTCGCATCCGCAGTTTATTGCCGCCAAATTGGCGGCGGGCAAACAGACGGTTTAACCGGAAGCCAGATGTAACCCGAAGTCATCCGTCAGCGGTATAGGCCACGGATTACCCAACACGGATGACCGAACGAAAGGGAAGGGTTCCATGTCTGCTCAAACTGGTTTACAAGAGGTCTTCATGCCGCTGGCGCTAACGGCCGTGCAGCAGCAAGCGTTGTTGCAGTTGGCGCGTGAGTCCATTTGCTTTTATCTGGAAACCGGGGAAATGCTGCCGACGCTGCCGACCGATCCTGGCTTGCAGCGGCCGGCCGGCGTCTTTGTCACTTTACGCACCCGTGAAGATTTATCTATTCCGCGGGCGGCGCGCCTGCGTGGGTGTATTGGTCACATGGAGGCAGATTTGCCTCTGGCGCAAGCCGTAGCGACTATGGCCGTTAAGTCGGCCACCCGCGACCCGCGTTTCCCCCCGATTGAACTGGCCGAGATAGACCAGATTGCAATTGAGATTTCTGTTTTGTCGCCCCTGCAACTGGTGGAAGACGTGAATACTATCGAACTGGGCCGCCACGGGCTGTTTATCAGCAACGGCCGTCATCGTGGTTTGCTGCTGCCCCAGGTTCCCGGTATGTTTGGCTGGACACGGGAAGAGTTTTTGGAGAATTTGTGCCGCAAGGCCGGCATGTCTCGGTCTGTCTGGCAAGAAGGCGAGTTGTGGATGTTTACAACGGCCGTCTTTGAAGAAGATTGAAGATTGAAGAACGCATCTTCAATCTTCAATCTTTGCTCTTCTTACTTATACCGCCACTGCTAATTCCGCTGCTTTTTCTTCTTTTCGGGCTGCGTAAGCCTGTTCCATTTCGTCACGGAATTGTTTGGTATACAGGTCATAATAATGGCCGCGCTTGCGGATAAGTTCGGCGTGTGTGCCCATTTCCGAGACGCCGCCTTTCTCGATGACCAGAATCCGGTCGGCGCGTTTGATGGTGGATAGACGGTGGGCAATGACAAAGCTGGTGCGTCCTTCCATCAGGCGTTCCATGCCTTGCTGGATCAATGCCTCCGTCAGTGTGTCCACTGAACTGGTCGCCTCGTCCATGATGAAGATGTCCGGTTGGGCCAACACGGCGCGGGCCAGGCTGATGAGCTGCTTTTGCCCTACGGACAGCAACACACCACCTTCACCCACCTGCGTGTGGTACCCTTTTTCCAGCTTGCTGATGAAGGTATCTGCGCCAGCCAGTTTAGCGGCTTCTATCACTTCGTCGTCTGTGGCGGCCAAACGGCCGTAACGCAAATTCTCCATCACCGTGCCCGAAAACAAGTGCGGCGTTTGCAGCACCATGCCAATCCGTGAATGGATGGCATGCAGCGTCAGGTCACGGTAATCCTGCCCGGAAATTAGAATACGGCCGTTTTTCGGTTCGTAGAAGCGGCAGATCAGGTTCACCAACGTGGATTTACCCGCGCCTGTCGGCCCTACCAAAGCGATGGTTTCGCCCTGCTTAATCGTCAGGTTGAAATTCGTCAGCACCGGCTTTTCCGCTTCGTAGTAGAAGTCCACGTTGTCAAACACGATGTCGCCCCGAATGGAACCGGGGTCACTCGCGCCGGGTTGATTTTGAATCTCCGGCACGGCGTCCACCAACGAGAAGATACGTTCGCCGGAAGCGATAGACTGCTGCATTTCGGCATAGACGCGAGCCAATTCCTGCACCGGCCACATCATGAAGAAGATGTAAGAGATGAAAGCCTGGATGCCGCCTACCGTCATCATGCCCAGTTGGAACTGATAACCGCCATACACGACCACGCTGCCCACACCCAGAGCGGTAATCAGCAGCACCGTTGGCAAAAACAGCGCCGATAACCACGCGGCCCGGAAGCCGGCTTTGTACATGTTGCCGCTCAGTTCGCCGAATTCGCGCAGGTTTTCTTCCTCGCGCCGCAGCGATTTCACCACGCGCACGCCGGTGATGTTTTCGTTGTAGGAGCCGGTGATCTTGGAGTTCAGTTTGCGTACCTTGCGATACTCTACCAGGATTTTCTTCTTGAAAATCGTGGCAATGATAATCAACACCGGAATGATAACCACGACGATGAGCGCCATGCGCCAGTTGATGATGAACATGAACACCAGCGCTGTGGTGATGTTGGTGATGCCCCAGGTAACGTCCAGGAAACCCCAGGAAACCAGGTCGCCCACGCGCTGCGTGTCTGATGTGACGCGGGACATGAGCCAGCCGACCGGCGTGCGGTCGAAGTAAGACAGCGACAGCTCTTGCAATCGGCCGAACATCGTCTTGCGCAGATCGTATTGCACCCGTTCGCTGAGCATACCGGCGCAAGTGATGAAGCCAAAGACCATAATCGCCTGAAACACCATCATCACGCCATATTGAATGATGATGCGCGTCAGCATGTCCATGTCACCGGCGATGATCCCTTCGTCCATGATGCGTTTGCTCAGGTAGGTGAAGTAGCTGTCTAGCGCCGACACCATACTGATGCTGATCAGGAAAAGGAGCATTAACGGCCAATGGTTTAGGCCTTGTTTGAGAATACGTAGGACGGTTTGTCCATTAAATTGTGTCGTGAATTCTTCTTCTTCAAAACGGTATTCATCAGACATGATGAGGTCTCCGTTTAGAAGGTCAACTTCTGAGCCGAAGTTGACCTTCTAACTTAATTGACTGCCAGAGTTGAGGCCAGTTCTTCGTGGAAACGGCCGTTATGTCGGCCAGCGCCGTTGCCATTTCCATTCCCGTTCCGCGTCAGGTCAGCCGAAGCAATCTCGCTTTCTAGTTCGGCTTCGATGCGCGCCTGCAACTCGTAGATTTGTTGATACGTGCCTGGCTGGGCCAGGAGTTCACTGTGTGTGCCGCGTTGGATGATACGACCGTTGTCCAGCACCAAAATCATATCCGCTTCCATCACGCTCTGAATCCGGTGGGCAATCACAAACGTTGTTCGCGTTGCCATCAGGCTGTTCAGCGCTTCCCGAATCGAAGCCTCTGTCTCCGTATCCACCGACGATGTTGCGTCATCCATGATCAGGATGCGTGGGTTTTTCAGCAGCGTGCGGGCAATCGTTACCCGCTGTTTTTGTCCGCCCGAAAGCGTTACCCCACGTTCACCCACCAGCGTTTCATAGCCATTGGGGAAGGAGAGAATAACTTCGTGGATGGCGGCTGCGCGTGCGGCCGTTTCCACTTCCTCATTCGACACTTCCCGGCCCACGCCATAGGTGATGTTCTCCCGAATCGAACGCGAGAACAGGAAAGGTTCTTGCTGCACAATGCCGATCTGCCGCCGCAGCCATTTGCGCGGGTATTCGCGCAGTTCCACGTCATCCAGTGTCAGGCTGCCTTCCGTGTAATCATAGAAGCGCGGCAGCAAGTTCACCAGCGACGTCTTGCCCGATCCGGTAGAACCCAACAAAGCGATAACCTGTCCCGGCTGCACGTCGAAGTCAATGTCATGCAGCACCGGCGTATCTTTGTCGTAGGCGAAGCTGACATGATTGAAGCGCACTGCGCCGCGCAAGCCATCTTCCGGAATGTAAGTGCCGGCGTCTAGCGGTTCCCGGTCTTCCTGGATGATCTCGCGCACCCGGTCGAAAGAGACCAACCCGGTAGACAATTGGGTGATCAATCGGCCCAGGTTCCGAATCGGCCAGATGATCAGCACCACCAAACCGGCGTAAGTCAGATATTCACCGGGGGTGATGACGCCGTTGATAGCCATGCGCGCCCCCAGGAAGAACCCGGCCAACATCTGCACACCGCACATCACGTCCGTGATGGGCCAGAATGAAGCGTGCATCACAATGAGCCGTTGACCGCGCCGGTACTTTTCCCGGTTGTCGATCTCGAACATGTCGGTTTCGTACGATTGGCGGGCAAACGCCTTCACCACGCGCACACCGCTCAGGTTCTCTTGCAGCCGATTAGACAGGGTGGCTTCTTGTTCCTGATAGGTTTCGTACACCTCGCCTACTTTTTTGAAGAAGTAAAGCGAGACGAGGATGATGAACGGAATGACCACCACCGAATACAACGCCAGGCGCACGTTGAGCAGCAGCAGTGCGGCGAAGTTCACCAGGAACAGCAGGGTGATGTTGCCAATGCCGTTCAACTGCTCGGCAAACAGGCGGCGCAGGGCGTCTACGTCAGACGTAGAGCGCTGCAGCAGTTCGCCTGTCTGCATGTTGTCATGGTAGGTAAAGCTGAGCCGCTGAATGTGGTCATACAGGTAGTTGCGCAGTCGGCGAGTAATGCCTTCGGCCGTTTGCGCGGCGGAACGGCCGCTGATAAACGTCAACGTCCCTTGCATGACGGCCAGACCCAGGATGGCCGCGCCTACCAACAAACTCTGAGGCAAAATGTTGCCATCGGCCGACAGCACGTCATCCACAAAGTAGCCCAGTGCATAATAAATAGTTGAACGCATGAGCGCCGATAGACCTATCGCCACGATGGCCAGCAAATACAGCCAACGGTAGCCGGCCATAATGCGCCACAAACCAACCAGTCTTCGTTTTGTTACGATATTTTTGAGGTCGTAATCTATGTTATCCATTGTTGTGCCTTTCAGAGGATGCATCAGATGCTCCTCTGGCGACTTTCAAAGGGCGCTTGCTTGCTTCGGCTGGCGCTCTTTAGCGGTGTTCCTTGAAAGTCAAATAGAACGATTCCCTTCACTTCCACGATTGTTGCATTGTCTTTTACAGTTTACGTTCCATTCCTGACATCCTGTGTCCACTTTGTCCGTGGCAATAAAAAACGCCACGGGGTCCCGTGGCGTTTTGCTGGTTGATGAGCTACCGGCAGAAACAAAAAAGGCCACGGGCTTTTAGTTGCGCCGTGACCCTGTGTTGTTTCGCTTGCCAGAAATTACTTTATGTCAAGCTGACAGGATGCGTCGGCGCAGAACACGACTTTGCCAAAGCCGCTGGGGATGATGAAGATGGTCATTAATGTGTTACCCATTTGCGCCGTACTCCTTTCAAGATTAGCTGCGCACGAACGTGCAGCCGGAAAGCACTATAACAAATGATGGGGGTGAAGTCAACCCCCAAATTAGAGCAATGTCTAATGGTTTTGTGGATTGGCGTTGGTGTTGGGGCGTTTGTCGCTGGTACTCTGGTAGCCGCGATTTCTTATCGCGTCTGACGGAGCGGGGTAAGGATACTCCGGCTACTGGAGCAATCAGCGGACGACCATGACCGGGCAGGTAAGCTCTTCGGCAAGTTGGCGAATAACGGCCGTTGGGAATTGCTCGTAACGGTCGCTAAGAATTAGCAAGCTGTTTT
>CALFEW010001070.1 GCA_937958365.1 uncultured Chloroflexota bacterium
TGCGTCTCATTTTTTAACCCATTTCTTAAAAGTGCAAGATAGTGAATGGGTTGGATTTTGTCAGCGGACAGAACAGGTGGCGTTCCCTTTGCTGGAATCGCCACAATCCTGGGGGAGCGGCCGTATCACCCGCGTTCTCATTTTCAAGGAAACGATCATGATGACTGAAATGATGGAAATTAAGATGAAGGCCCGCAAGGCGATTGCCCTGGTGGCCCATGATAATCAAAAGGACGAACTGCTGCACTGGGTGCGGTTTAATCTGGCTTCTCTGGAGTATCATACACTGTACGCGACGGGTACGACCGGTTGGCTGTTGGAGAAAGTATTGGGTCTGCCGGTTCGCAAGTTGCTAAGCGGCCCGTTGGGCGGCGACCAGCAAATTGGCGCTAAAATTGCCGAGGGAGAAATTGACTGTCTGATTTTCTTCTGGGACCCGTTGGAATCGCAGCCTCACGACCCGGACGTTAAAGCGCTGCTGCGGCTGGCGGCCGTGTGGAACATTCCGGTGGCTACCAATCGCGCCACGGCCGATTTTCTGATCTCCTCGCCGTTGATGGTGGGGGAATACGGCCGTATCGTCCCCGATTACAGTACATACCGCCGCCGCCTGGAAGCGATAACACGCCCTGACGAACCGGATAAAATATGATAAAAATTAAGCCGGAAACGTTGCCAAAATAGTTTACTGAGCCGCCTGGTAGTCGTAATCAGTATTCAGTGACCAGTTTTCAGTCGGCGCTGCCTCTGGAAAACACGGACTTAAAACTGAATACTGACTTCTGGATACTGCACGAGAGGTTTATTGTTGAAGGAGATATGATGGATTTGAAAATTACCCCGCTTGATCCGGCGCAAATGAAGCAGCCGCCCGTTGACGATTTTGGTTTTGGCGGTTTGTTTAGCAACCGTATGTTCACCCAACATTACACGGCAGGCCAGGGCTGGCACGACGCCCAGATTGGACCGCATGAACCGTTTTTGTTGTGGCCGTCTACGGCCGTTTTCCATTATGCCCAGGAAATCTTTGAAGGCACGAAGGCATACCGGCGGGCAGACGGCCGTATCAACCTCTTTCGCCCCTGGGAAAATGCCCGCCGCTTCAACGAATCGGCGCGGCGCATGGTCATGCCCACGGTGGACGAAGAAGACCACGTAGCGGCCATTGTGAAGCTGGTGGAGCTGGAACAGGAATGGGTTCCCAACGCGCCTGGCGCGACGTTGTACATTCGCCCGGCCATGATTGCTACGGAAGCTGCGCTGGGCGTACACGCCAGCAAAACGTACCTGCACTTCATCATTGCCAGTCCGGTAGGGGCTTATTTCAAAGAAGGCTTTAACCCTGTGCCCGTTTATATTTCCGATGAATACCGCCGGGCGGTAAGAGGTGGAACCGGCGCGGCCAAAACCGGCGGCAACTATGCCGCCAGCCTTTACGTCAGCGAAGCGGTGGCGCGCAAGGGGTATTCTCAGGTGTTGTGGCTGGATGCGATTCACGGCCGTTACGTCGAAGAAGTCGGTGCGATGAACATCTGTTTTGTGTATGGCGGGCGGCATATCGTCACCCCCAAACTGAACGGCAGCATTTTGCCGGGCAT
>CALFEW010001071.1 GCA_937958365.1 uncultured Chloroflexota bacterium
CCACCTCGTTCAGCTTTTGGTCAAACATGACGATGGAGCCATCGCGCCGCGCGCCTTCCACGTCGCCATCTTCCACCTGCTTGCGCCAGTCCCAGATGTCCATGCTGGCGGTGATGCCCCGCTTCAAGACAATATTTTCCCACTTCAGGCGACCGGGCAGCTTGATGACCACCTCCTGCCCCTTCTCCGTCACCACCTTATGCTCAATCGCTTCATGCTCCGAACCCAGCCCGGAACACTCCGTAAAGTAGCCAGAGACAACGCCCTGAATGTCTACCCCAAAATGAAAACCAACAAGCGGATCAGTTCGTTCTGCCATTTTCCACTCCAGAAAGAAAGTTATTACACAGAGCGACACGGAGAAGGCACAGAGCTTTTAGATTTGACCAATCTTGGAGATTGGTCAAATCTGCGCCACAACCATCGCCGTAAATCCCTCCGTATTACAACATTCACAATTCACAATTCACAATTCACCATTCACAATTCCCTACGCTTCGGCATTCGCGCCGGCCCATTGGCTGAGGCGGAAGATGACGAATTCGGCCGGTTTGACCGGAGCCAGGCCAATTTCGATGATGAGCTGGCCCAGATCGCGCACTTCGGTCGGGTTTAGTTCCTCGTCGCACTTGACATAGAAGGCTTGCTCCGGCGTTGCGCCAAACAGCGCCCCGCTGCGCCAGACCAGCCGCAGGAAGGAGGTCACGTCGCGGCGCACTTTGGCCCAGAGGGTGCTGTCGTTGGGTTCAAAGACCACCCAACCCATGTTGGCCTCCAGCGACGCGCCGACCATGATGAAGAGGCGGCGCACGTTGATGTAGCGCCAGGAACCATCACTGCTGAGGGTGCGCGCGCCCCAGACGCGGATGCCCCGGCCGGGAAAGGCGCGGATGCAGTTGACGCCGATGGGGTTGAGCGTGTCCTGCTCGCCCTTGGTGAGGTTGATTTCCAGATTGGTCGCGCCCAGGACGACTTCGTTGGCCGGCGCTTTGTGGACGCCGCGTTCGCTGTCGGCGCGGTTGTAGATGCCGACGACGTGGCCGCTGGGCGGGACAAATTTGCTGGTTTGCGGGCTGTCGCTGAGGTCGGCGACTTCGACCCAGGGATAGTACAGGGCGGCGTAGGCGGAATCGAAGTTGACGTAGTTGCGCCATTCTTTGACCTGCTGGGCGTTGAGGCCGGGCGGGGTGTCCAGGATGGCGAAGCGGTATTTGAGATTTTCGCAATGGGCGATCACGGCCGTTTGCACTTGCTTCACCATCTCTTTGGCGGCGTTGGAGCCATCGTACCCGGCCATCAGGTCGGGGATAAGGATGAGGCTGACGTCGTCGAGGGCTTCCAGGCCGTTGATGCCGGTGCGTTGAGCCACGTCGCCGATGAAGTCTACGGCCGTTAACGGGCCGACGGTTGGCGCAGGTGGCGGCGGGGCCGCTTCACCTTCGGCGCTCTCTTCTTTTTTCTTGGCCGGGCGCGAACGGGTGGACGGCGCGGCGGCCATCTCGTTCAGGGCGCGCAGACTGACCACGTAGCAGGGGCCGCCGCCGTTGGCGAAATAGCCATAGACGGCGTCCGGCAGGAACGCGCCCTGGACAAAGCCGCCGAACATGTCGGTGAACTGCGTCCAGTTGGTGACAAGGGTGGCGATGTTGACGCGGGACTCGACGGGTACACGCTCGCCGGTCGCCGGGTCTAGCGCCTTGCGGCTGGCCTCGGCGGTAACGCCGACGAAGGCGGCGATGGACGTGCCGACCGCCTGAATTGGCTTGGCGCCCCGATCAACTTCTTCGACGTAGACGCCGGGAGATGCATAACTGACTGCCATTTTCTTTCTCCTTAAGACATGATTCACAGATTTCGCAGATTTCGCAGATTAAGAAATCTGGTCAATCTTTGGGCTGTGGATGAACGAACACGGATACACGCGGACGAACACGGATAAGATTTATGGACGATAGCAGCGCGGTGGGGCGCGGTTTTTACGGACGGGTTGTTTTTTCATTTTTCCACCTCTGGGAGCGCGGGCGTCCCGCCCGCAGTGATGAGCAGGCGAGACGCCTGCGCTCCCAGGAGAGTTCACAGTTCCACGTTATAGTCGCCGGCGGGGACGGTGATGGGCTTTTCTTGCGGCTGGCCTTTGCCGGTCCAGATGAGCAGGGTGTAGTCGCCGGCCGGGACGCCGTGGAAGCGGTAACGGCCGTTGCCATCCGTCCTGGCCATAAAGCCGGTGTCTTGCAGGGCGACGGCCACGTCGCCGAGCGGCTTTTTGCCTTTGGTCAGTGCGCCGCCGATGATGTTGGACGTAACGGCCGTTGCCCCCTCCATCTCTTCCCGGCGCGGATTCTCCGACTGCCCCAGGCGCATGGTCAGCGAATGGACGGCCGGGCCGGTGACGACGCTCCACGGGTCGAGCGCCAGGGTGATGGTGTACGAGATAGACGGCCGTAACTCG
>CALFEW010001072.1 GCA_937958365.1 uncultured Chloroflexota bacterium
CCAATCGGCGTTATCACCATCGCGCCAGTAAATCGCCAGGGTGTCGGGGTCTACGTTGCTCAAAGCAGCCGAGGCCAGCGGGATTTCCACGTTGAGCGGCGCGCTAAACTGCGTCACCTGGTTGCCGGCGGCGTCGGTGACGGACAGGACGCAGCCATTGCCTGTGCCCACCAATTCGTGCGTGAAATGCGGGTCCGGCGACCAGGCAAAAGTGAGGCGGCCACCGGGCGGCAGACTGCCCGGTTCGGCGCATAAACCGGCCGGCGCGGCGCTTTCCTCGTCAGCGGTGGGGCGGCGGATCTGGCCGCCGCCGGAATCGGGAATTTCCGTGGTGACGCCGAGGGTGTGCCGCCAGAGGTATAGGCTGGGGCTGCCTTCGTGGCTGTAAGTGTCGCCGCGCGCATCTACAAACTGCGTGGGGTGCGCCCAGGGATCGGAAGGATGGGCGGCGCTGGGTAAGAAACCAAAGGGGTCTATGGATTCATCGGCAGTGAAACGGCCGTTCTCATCCCAATCCACGCGCACCTCAAAATGCAAATGCGGCCCGGTAGACCAGCCGGTGTTACCCATCGTTCCCAGGCGCGTCCCGGCCACTACAAACTGGCCGATGCGCCCTTGCATCGCGGCAAACACCGCGTCGGGGTGCAGATGCCAGTAAATGGTCTGCACGTTGCCCAATTCCGGCACGACGTGGATCAACTTCACAAACAACGCCCCGGAAGAAGGGTCTTCACCGGCCTCAGCGACGACGCCATCGGCGGCCGCAAACACAGGCGTGGTCGGCTGGCGCGGCGTGAACGTGGAAAAATCGTAGCCGGGATGGCCGCTGTAGCTGTCTTGGGCGCTGATCTGGCCGTTGAACAGCAGCATGTTACGTCCCACCAGCGGCTCGGCCGGTTCGCGCCCGGCCACAACGCCGGGGTCTTGCGGCGCGGGATACAGCGGGTACAGGTGGTCGAAGAAGCTGTTGATACGGCCGCCGGCCTGGGCGCGCTGGACGGCTTTGAGGAAAACGGCCGTTTCCCCACCAAAATTCTCGTTGCCACCATCGTAAGGGAAGGGCAGTTCTAACAAAGGGATGGTTTGCAGGGCAGAATCGGCTGACTGAACGGTTGGCGCTTCGCCACCGATGGGTGTTACGGCCGTAATCTCCGGTTGTTCGCAGGCAGCCAGGGCGATGGGTTGGGTTGGTGGCAAAAGCGACGGGTTGCTGGTTGGTTCGGCGGTTGATGGCCCATCCTGGCTAAACCACCAGGCCGCGACGCCGCCCAGCAAGCACAAAGCGACCACCAACAAAGCCAGGACGATGAGGACCGACGGCCGTTGCCAGGACGGTGGCGCGCTGGCGGCATGTGGGGCCGGGACCAATTCCGGCGCATCCTCGCTCCAGGTATCGTCGGCGGCGAGCGCGGGCGTAAAACCGATGGTTGTGTCGCCGATTTGCAGCGGCTGCCCTGGCGGCCAGGGCACAGATTGATTGGGCGTCAGGCGCTTGCCCGCCAGGAAGGTGCCGTTGGTCGCGCCCAGGTCCATCAGCCAGATGCCCTGCTGGTTGATGGTCAGGCGCAGGTGGCGCTTGGAGACCAGTTCGTCGGCAAGCTGCACGTCGGCTTCGCCGGAGCGACCGAGAATAACGTCGGGCGCGGCCAGGTCTATAACGGCCGTTGCGCCACCGGCAAACGTGAAGGTAAGGGTTCCGTAAGACATGGTTAGTGGGTAGTTGGTAGTTGATAGTTGACAGTCAGGTGGTCGGTGTCGAAGCCGGTGAAGGTGGGACGGCCGTTGGCGGTGAAGTTTGTTTTGAGAATAGCGCCGTTGGGCATTTCCAGGGCGCGAATAAAGTAAGCGTAGCGGGCCATGAACTCCGGCGTGGCTGCGGCGCGGCCGAGAATGAGGGTGAGCAGCAAGGCGCGCAGGAACAAGCCGTGGCTGAATACGACGATGAAAGCTTCCTGACGGGCCTGGATTTGGGCATGAACGGCCGTGACCCGCGCCATCAATTCAGCAAAAGATTCTGCGCCTTCCCCGCTGCGAAAGTGCGGATCGTTCCGCTCCCAATAGGCCATAGCCACCGGCCAGCGCTCGCTGGTGGTGGTGTCTTTGTAATGGTCTGGGGCCAGGTAAACATATTCGTGGACCGGCCAGGTTTCGACGGGGATGTGGGGGAATTGGGCCAGGGTGGGTACGGCCGTTTGCCGGGCGCGTAAAAACGACGAGACGACAAATAAATCCGGCGGCGGCGATACAG
>CALFEW010001073.1 GCA_937958365.1 uncultured Chloroflexota bacterium
TCCGCTCTGCTGCGGGCTGGGTTACGGCCGTTAGAACTCCAGGCCAAAGAAGGGCTGGCTTTGCTCAACGGTACAGCGTTCATGGTCGGCATGGGCGCCCTGCAAGTGCGGCGCGCCATCAACCTGGCCCTCACCGCCGACGTGGCCGCCAGTCTGAGCCTGGAAGCCCTGCACGGCACGGACCGCGCCTTTGACGAGCGCGTGCATCGTGTCCGCCCCCATCCGCGCCAGATTGACTGCGCCGCGTTTTTACGCAGTGTCCTGGCCGGCAGCCAGTTCTTGCGCGGCCCCGATTCGCTCAACGTGCAAGACCCTTACACACTGCGCTGCGTGCCCCAGGTGCATGGCGCCGTGCGCGACGCCATCGCCTACGCCCAATGGGTGATCGGCATCGAACTCAACGCCGTCAACGACAACCCCATCATCTTTGTGGATGAGGCCACCGGCGAGACTGATGTGATTTCGGCGGGGAATTTTCACGGCGAACCCATCGCCATTGCCATGGATTATATGGGTCTGGCCCTGACCGAATTGGGCAACATGAGCGAGCGCCGTGTCGCCCGGCTGGTAGACGCGGACAGCAACGGCGGCGTGTTGCCCATGTTCCTGACGCAAAACGGCGGCCTGGAAAGTGGCCTGATGATGGCGCAGTACACGGCCGCGGCCCTGGCCTCAGAAAACAAAGTGCTGGCCCATCCCGCCAGCGCCGATTCTATTCCCAGCAGCGCCAACATAGAAGACCACGTGAGCATGGGGGCAACGGCCGTGCGCCAATCCGCGCAAATTCTCGACCATGTCGAAACCATCGTCGCCATCGAACTGCTGGCCGCTGCCCAGGGCGTGAACTTCCGGCGGCAGCAAATGGGCAGCGATCGGACGATGGGTGTGGGAACCAGAATCGCCTATCAACTCATCCGGCAGAAAGTCCCGTTTCTCACCGGCGATGTTGTCCTGGCTCCGCACATCGAAGCGGTGCGCCGCCTGGTCGCCACCGGAGCCATCAAAGAAGCCGTCGAGGCTGGCCTGTGAGATAAAAGACCAAAGATCAAAGATTGAAGACAAGGAGTCGGCAGCTCACAGCCCCCAGCCTCCAATCTTTAATCTTCAATCTTCAAAAAAAGGAACCACAAAATTTCCCATGAACGAAGTAGTCATAATCAACGCATTCCGTACTCCCATTGGTCGCCACGCCGGGGCATTGGCCGACGTACGCCCCGACGACATGGCCGCCCTGGTCATCAAAACTGTCGTGGAGCGGGCCGGGATTGACCCCAATCTCATCGAAGAAGTGTACATGGGCTGCGCCAACCAGGCGGGCGAAGACAACCGCGACGTGGCCCGCATGGCGACCTTGCTGGCCGGTTTGCCGCAGCACGTGGCCGCCGTGACCTTCAATCGTTTGTGCGCCAGCGGCTTGAATGCCGTCAACCAGGCGGCGCGAGCCATTATGGTGGGCGAGGGTGACGTGTTTATCGCCGGCGGCGTGGAATCCATGAGCCGCGCGCCTTACTCTTTCCCCAAAAATTCGCGGGCCTGGGGGCCGTCGGGCAACATCACCGGCTACGATACCACGTTGGGCTGGCGCTATCCGAATCCGAAGATGGAGGCGCTGTTCCCGCTGGAAGCGATGGGCGAGACGGCCGAAAACATCTACGAGATGAGCCGCGCCGGGCAAATTGCCGGTGGGGAAATTACCCGCGAAGCGCAGGACGCTTTTGCCTACGAGAGCCAGCGCCGTGCCTGTGAGGCCATCAACAACGGCCGTTTCCACGCCGAAATTGTGCCTGTGCCCCTGCCGCAGCGCAAAGGCGACCCGCAATTTGTAGACACCGACGAACATCCGCGAATTCGCCGGGCGGGTGACCATTATGAATTGGATACCAGCCCGTCTGTATTAGCCAAGTTGCGCCCCGCTTTTCGGGCCGGCGGCACGGTGACGGCCGGCAACGCCAGCGGTCTGAACGATGGCGCGGCGGCTCTGCTGCTGATGTCGCGGCAAAAGGCGGAGGAATTGGGTTTGCAGCCGATGGCCCGCTGGGTGGCTTCCGGCGCAGCCGGGGTAGACCCGCGAGTCATGGGTCTGGGACCGGTGGAGGCGACGCGCAAAGCGTTGCGCCGCGCCAATGTGAGCCTGCCGGACATTGACCTGGTGGAACTCAATGAAGCGTTTGCCGTGCAATCGCTGGCGGTGATGCACGAGTTGGGCCTGGACCCGGCCATCGTGAATGTGAACGGCGGGGCGATTGCCCTGGGCCATCCGTTGGGCTGCTCCGGGGCGCGCATTCTGACGACGCTGCTGCACGAAATGCGCCGCCGCGCTGAGGCGGGAACGGCCGTGCGTTATGGTCTGGCGACGTTGTGCGTGGGGGTTGGTCAGGGCGAAGCGACGGTTATTGAGCTGCTTTCGTGACCGTCTAAAAATTGCGTGACGCAGATTGGACCAATCTTGGAGATTGGTCCAATCTAAAAACTCAGGGCGTACAGGGAAATTCGCTGATGAACAGAGGTTTTTCGACGATCTGACCATCACCGGAAACCACTTTGCCCGTACCGATGATGCGGGGGCTGATGCGGTTGCTTACTTCAAAGCCGAAGCCGGTGGTCAGGGGGCCGGCCAGTTTGCTGTCGTTCCAATAATATGTGTAACGGCCGTCGCCGCCCTGTCCTTGCATGTAGACGGTGCGGTAGCCGATGTCGCTTTCGCAACGGCCGTCTACCGGATAAAGGTCAAAGGTGAGTGGGGTGCAATCGCTTGCCGCGCAGCCAGCCAGACCGTCCGTGGGGCTTTTGGCGTCTGGGGATATGGCGGGCAGCGCGGCAAAATCGCCGGTCCAGGCGACACGGTCGGCGTAAATGTAACCGGCGACGTAATTGTCGTTGAGAACGTACAACCAGTTGCCTTCCGCCGAGCGGCCAAGAACTGTGACTGTTTCGTCAACATTGGTAACTGCCAGTTCCTGGGCGGCTGTGTCGGGCGCGGCGAAGAGGCTGGATGGCAGCAGTGTGATGGCAGTTGCGGTCAAAGAGGTTGTTGGGGTGGGTGTTTGGGTGGCGGACACGGCCGTTGCCGTGGCGTCTGTGGGCGTTGTGGTGGGCGTTTTGCCCGCCGCTGGCTCGGTAGGCGCAGGGCCGACGGACGTGGCAGCGATGCGCGTAGGTTGGGGGGGTGGCGTGAGGGGCGCGGTTGTGGGGGTGGGTGTTGGTTCGTTGTTGGCGGCGTAGAAGGGAAGACGGCCGTTGCCTGCCGCTACTTTCCCCCCAACAAATAAGAAACTACCCAGCAGCACAAAAGCAGCCAACCACAAAAACCATTGCGCGCCACCGTTTTTCCCCGGCAAGGCGTGCTGTGCGGGTGCCACTACATGCGGACGAGGGGATGGACTACCCAAAGACGATCCCGCGCCATTTGCGGACACAGGCTGAATTTGGGCATTCAGGGCGATGACGATGTTGTTCTGATCGTCGCCGATCCATTTGCGGGGAAGCTGCGTGCGGTTGGGACTGGCCACAGCCAGTTGCCTGGTCACGTAGTCATAGAGTTCGCTGATGGTTATGGGACTGTTTTCACGGCCGTTGCCGGCGCCGTTTTCTAAGCCCTGAATAAAAAATTCGGTGAACCGCGAAGGCATGGGTTGGCCGCTGACGCTGTGGTCGTGCCAGATGTAATGGGTGGCGTCGCTGGCCGTCAGAATCACCCGTTCGCGCCCATGCCGCGTAAACGAAGCGCCGGTATCAATGGCTTTGCCGATGATGCCCGGCAAGGCGTTGGCCGATTGTTTATCGGACGCCAGGGCACGGCTGAAATAACAATCCAGGATGAGAAGCTGCCGGGCTGCCTGACAATTGTCCATTTCATCGGCGATGAACGTGGCGGAAACGGCCGTGCCGCGGAGCAAGTTGTGTTCTGTGTCCTGGGTGGTCAGGTGTAAATGGTTGCTGGCATCCAGGGCGGCATGGCCGACGACGTACAGCAGCAATAAATCGTCCGGCGCTTTCTCGGCAAAAAAGCGGGCGATGGCGCGTCGCACATCGTCGGTGGGTTCGTTTAACAGGCACACCACTTCATCAAACCGACCTATTTCTGGATGTTGCAGCGCTCGGGCCAGTCGCGGCACGTCGGCTGTGGGTTTCATCAGTTGGCTCAGCACGCCATCCTGATAATCGTCGTTGCCAATCAACAACGCCAGCCGCCGACCAGAGATCGTAACTCGCGGTGAAACTGGCGCATCGCTGCTGATCAACTGTCGGGATACGGCCGTTAAATCATTGGCAAAGGCAACGGCCGTCTGATACCGTTCCTCGCGTTTTTTCGCCATCACCCTGGCGATAATCGGCTGACAGGCGGCCGGCAGGGTGGGCTGCATGTCTTGCAAGCGGGGAACCGGCTCGAAAATGTGCTTAACCGCCAGACCAATCGGCGTATTGGTCTGGTACGGATGATGGCCGGTGAGCATTTCGAACAAGATGACGCCCAAAGTATAGATGTCGGAACGGCCGTCTATCTCCACTTCAGCCTGGATTTGTTCCGGACTCATGTAGGCTGGCGTGCCAACAGCGCCGCCGGTCTCCGTGAGTTTCGTATGTTCATAGGTGAACTTGGCCGTGCCAAAGTCGGAAATATATGGCTCGTTGCGCTGATCAAACAAGATGTTACTGGGCTTCAAATCACGATGCACCACCCCGCGCCGGTGAACTTCGTCCAGAGCGGGAGCCAATCGCTGCAAAATCCGGGCCGCTTCGGCGATATTCAGCGGGCCTTGTTTCAGGCGGTCGGTCAGCGACCCCCCGGCCATAAACCGCATGATCAAAAAAGGCTGCTCATCCTGTTCCCCAAAATCATACACCGGCACGATGGCTGGATGATCCAAAGCCGCGACAATTTTTGCTTCCCGGTCGAATCGGCGGCGGAAGGTGCGGTGGTGTAATAACTCGTGGGGCAGCAGTTTGACGGCGACGTCTCGCTCGAAGTGCGGGTCATGCGCCAGATAGACTGTGGACATCCCGCCACGTCCCAGCTCTGCTTTAATCTGATACCGGCCAATGTTTTGTGGTAGCATCAGTTTGATTATAAGTAGGCCAAAAGTACCTTCAAGATGATATTTGCGCCTTGTTCACGCCTGCCATATAGGATTTACTTCCTATTTACCTGGACGAAATTCGGGCAATAGCTTCCCTTTTGTGGTACTTTATGTTACCTTGTGGGTAGCTGGTTCCTTCAAAAAAGCACCTGGCTTTGGTATAATGACCATCAGCTATTTTAATGATGACCAGTGGGGACTAGATGTATTGAATAGAGGAGGCTTTATGCGCCGATTAATCCTGTTTTTGTTGATATTGTCACTGTTAGTCGCGTGCAGCAATGATCAAGGCTCATTGACGCTGCCCTCACCTTTGTCGGGTGAAACTGAAGCAGAAGGCGAAACGTTGGCGACATCTGATGCGCCTCGTGTCGAAGTGACGCCAACCCCACCGCTGCCACCGACGTTTACTCCTGGGCCGATGGCGCATCAGGGACACCTCTATCTTTTGCCTGTCTCTGGCGCGGATGGGACCATCCAATATGTCCACATTGTGCGTCCTGGCGATACTTTGGCGGCTCTTGGCCAGCTTTACGGCGTATCGGCGGATGCGGTCGCTGTGGTAAACGATATTCGTGATCCGAATCATATTGAAGTGGGCGAGGCGCTGGTGATTCCTATTGTATTTACACCCTGAGATCAAACCCTGGTGTTTGCCGCATAAACAAAAAAAGCCCGCCATGATTGGCGGGCTTTTTTAATGAACAGATTTATTCGCGTTGGTCGAACAAGGTTAGAAAACTGAGAGCTAGAGGATGGGTAGAGCTTCTTCAGCAAATTCCCCTTCTATCACGTCTTCTTGATGGCGCAGGACGATTTTGTCGTCTTCAACGTCTAGCACCACAACTTCACCGTCTTTGAACTTGCCAGACAAAACGGCGTCAGACAACAGGTCTTCCACTTCGGTTTGAACCAGGCGGCGTAACGGCCGTGCGCCAAATTCCGCGTCGTAGCCGTGTTTGCCCAACCAGGTACGCGCTTCATCCGTCACTTCCATCGTCAGATCATGGTCAACAAGCCGACGTTCTACTTCCATCAGGATAATGTCCACGATATACCGGATGTCCGCTTGCGACAATTGGCGGAACACAATGATGCTGTCTACGCGGTTGATAAATTCCGGCCGGAACTGGCGCTTCAATTCGTCGGTCAGCGTTTTGCGCATCTCTGCGTATTGGACTTTCTCTTCCGTCACGTCATCGCGTTGGAAAGCAAAGCCCAAATTGGGTCCACGCTTAATGGTATCTGCGCCTACGTTAGAGGTCATGATGATGATGGTGTTGCGGAAGTTAACGCGCTGCCCCTTCGCGTCTGACAAGTGGCCTTCTTCCATAATTTGCAGCAGCAAATTGAAAGCTTCCGGGTGGGCTTTTTCGATTTCATCAAAGACGACGATGGAATACGGCCGTCGCCGTACAGCTTCGGTTAACTGACCGGCATCTTCATACCCCACATATCCAGGTGGTGAACCCACCAGTCGCGCCACGTTGTGCCGCTCCATAAATTCAGACATATCCAACTGAACCAGGGCGTCTTCACTGCCAAACAAGAAGTTAGCCAGCGCTTTGGTCAATTCCGTTTTGCCAACGCCCGTTGGCCCCAGGAAGATAAACGAACCAATAGGGCGGTCCGGGTCTTTCAGACCGGCGCGGGCACGGCGTACCGCTTTAGAGATAGCTTGAATAGCTTCTTCTTGCCCCACAATGCGGGTGCGCAGTTCATCTTCCATGCGCAGCAGCCGGGAAGACTCTTGCTCCGTGAATTGATAGACCGGAATGCCCGTCCACATTGCCAGCACTTCGGCAATATCTTCGGCCGTTACGTTCACCCCTTCACCGGCGCTGGAGACGGCCCGCATATTATCAAGCCGCTTCTGAACTTCCTGCTCACGATGCGACCACTCATCAATATCTTCCTGACGACCTTCTTCAACGGCCAGTTCACGTTCTTCGCGTATGTCCCGCAGTTCCTCGTAGGCTATCTGAATGTCAGCCGGTTGGGGCATACGGTACATGCGAACTCGTGAGGCGCTTTCGTCAATCAGGTCAATGGCTTTGTCCGGTAGGAAGCGTTCGGTTACGTAGCGGGTAGACAAATTAACGGCCGCTTCAATCGCTTCTTCCGTGATGAATAAATTGTGATGGGACTCATACGCCCCTTTAATGCCGCGTAAGATCTGAATGGTCTCTTCGGAAGAGGGTTCATCCACCCGAATAGATTGGAAGCGGCGTTCCAAAGCGGCGTCGCTTTCAATGTATTTGCGGTACTCTTCCAGAGTTGTGGCCCCGATACACTGCAATTCGCCACGGGCCAGCGCCGGTTTCAAAATATTGGCGGCGTCCACCGAGCTGCCGGCCGAGCCAGCGCCCACCAGCATGTGAACCTCGTCAATGAAGAGAATGGCGTCACTGGACTTCAACTCGTCAATAACACGCTTCAGCCGCTCTTCAAACTGGCCCCGGTACATGGTCCCGGCCACCAGGCTGCCAACGTCTAACTGTAAGACACGTTTGTTATGCAAGATATCAGGGACCCGGCCTTCCACAATTCGCTGCGCCAGCCCTTCAATAATAGCCGTCTTGCCAACGCCAGGTTCACCAATGAGAGCCGGGTTGTTTTTTGTACGTCGGGCCAAAATTTGGATGACCCGTTCAATTTCCATGTTACGCCCAATAACCGGATCTAGTTTGCCTTCTTCGGCCAATACGGTCAGGTCAGTTGCCAACTGATCCACCATGGGCGTTTTGCTTTTCTCTTTTTTACTTGTGCGTTTGGGAGCCTGAGGTTCCCCGGCCGTTACCGGGCTTTCCTTGAGCATTTGTTTGGTCTGCCGCCGAATTTGTTCTGCGCTGATGCCAAATTTTCGCAGAACATCTATGGCGACGCCTTCATTTTGTCGGGCCATGCCCAGCAGCAAATGTTCCGTGCTGATGTAATGCTGCCCCATGCGACGCGCTTCGTCTACAGCCAACTCTAACAATCGTTTCGTGCTGGGGGAAAGTTCAATTTTGGTAAACGGGGTTCGGGTGCTGGGACCACTGGATAAGCGCTCAACCATCGCCTGGACGCGCACGACATCCAGACCAAGTTCGCGCAACACACGCCCGGCCACGCCGCCCTCTTCACGCAAGAGGCCGATCAGAACGTGTTCGCTGCCGATATAACTGTGATTCAGACGTTCTGCTTCTTCTTGGGCCAGACTGAGTACGCGACGAGCGCGTTGGGTAAAACGTTCCCAATTTTTCGAGTTCACTTTTTTTACCTCGAATTTGCTGAAGGCGGAGAGCTGGTATGCTTAAACTTGGAGAGAGTTTAACATCTCCAGGTCAGCCTCGAGATAGTCCGAGGATGCGACCTGTTTTAAGCTTAAACCGAGTTGCCGCTGTTCAGGATCAATGCGGATAATGCGAACCGTTACTTCTTGCGCCGGTTTTACAACCTCGCGCGGATGGTTGACATGTTCCTCGGATAACTCGGAAATGTGGATGAGTCCTTCGAGTTCATAATCATCATGCAACCGGGCAAAGGCGCCAAACTTGGTTAGTTTTGTGATCGTCGCTGTTGTCAGTTGACCATCTCGATAATTGTCCTTGATCAAGGTCCAGGGGTCTGGTTCCAGGCGTTTAATGCTTAGGGCGAGCCGCTGGCGTTCCTGATCGATCTTCAAGACGTAAACGCTCACCGTGTCACCGACGCTCAATTTTTCAGAAGGATTATTAATACGTTTCCAGCTTAATTCTGAGAGGTGAACCAGACCTTCAATGCCGCCAATATCAATAAATGCACCGAAATCAGCCAGGTTAACGACACGCCCTTCATGGATGTCTCCTTCTTGAATGGAATCCAGAAGTTGACCACGCCGGGCGTCACGGATTTCTTGTGCGGCTACTTTTTCGGAAAGGATTAAGCGATTACGTTCACGGCTGGCTTCAATGACTTTGAGGAATATTTTTTTGCCAACGAGCTTTTGAAAAGAGGGTTGTAGGTCAGACTCTTTTTTGATAGCAGCTTGCCGTGATGGCTGCAATTGTGAATTTGGCACAAAGCCGCGCAAATGCCCAACTTTTACCAAAATGCCGCCGCGATTAAAACCGATCACTGTTGTTTCGTAGACTTCTTGCGTTTTCAGCAGGTTCTCTGCTTCTAGCCAGTCTTGTTCAGCAGCAGCCTTGACATAAGACAAGATGGTGTTGCCGGATTCATCTTCTGGGTCTACCACAAAAACAGGGATTTTATTCCCTACGGCTAGATTGGCGCGTACTTTTTCGTCAAGAGCTTCTACTTCTCGACTGGTGATGACGCCTTCTGATTTGGCGCCGATGTCTACCAGTATTTCGTTGTTTCGGTGCTCTACGACGAACCCGTACCGGGTTTCGCCGGCAACAGGCAGATTAAAATCAGTCTGTAACAAGAAGTTCATAGGGTGTTCAGTAACACCGCTCCCCGATCCAATTGAATTGCTTGCCAAGATGTTTTGTCCTCTCTCGTACCAGAAGTACTCCGGCATTTTTCTTTGATTATACTGAGTTTAGTGGTATTGGCAATACACGCTCACTGGTGTTAATCAAGTGCATATGTAGACCCAACGGCCGTCTTGGGCTATGATTCGGTCGCGTGACGGACGATAGGAAAACATCTTTTCGTGTGCCCAAGTGGTTCTTTATTTTGGCCTGGGTCGGACTGTTGTGGGGAATTGTCTGGCTGTATGCGCCAGCCCTGAAATTTGGCCTGATTTGGGATGATCCGGAGTGGTTTGGCCGCATTGTCGGGCGGTCTGTGGTTGACCTGGTGAAACCGGTGACCGATTTCCAGTTTTATCGGCCGGGGACGATGTTGTATAACCGACTGTTTTGGGGGACGGATGGGCCGTTAGCGGTGTATGCCTTACATTGGACGCAGCTTGGCTGGCATTTGGTGGGCATCACGGCCGTTTACACACTCTCTCGTTTCATGGGTTTTACGCGCTGGTCAGCTTACGCGGCTGCCGGTTTGGTCGCTGTGTATCCGTTTTCGCATCAGGCTGTGAGTTGGGCCGCGCCGCAGCAGCCGCTGGCCGCTGCTTGGCAAACCCTGGCCTGGGTTTTATTTTTGTGGAGCCAAAACGAGCTGGCGAAAGGGCAGTCTGGGCGGGTGAAATATCGCTTTAGTCTTTTGTTGTTTGTTTTGGCGCTGACGGTTCAGGAAAGCGCCATTGCTCTTGCCATAGTTCCCTTGCTGCTAGACGTGACACGACGGGGAGGAACGGCCGTTTTCCGTCCTCTGTTTTCCTCTTCGCAGCGCGCCATCTCGTCAGGGTGGCAACGGCCGTTTCTCTACTTGCTGTTGGCCCTGGCCTATCTTTTCCTGTGGTTGCTTGCGCCACGGGAAAGTGGCATCACCCGGTTGGGTTGGGAGCCGGAGGTGTTCGCCTATTTGGGGCAAGGGTTTGTTTATCCGGCGTTATGGCTGTTACGCCGCGCAACCTGGTCGGTAAGCGTCTGGCTGATTGTGATGGCTTTATTGATTGCCGGTTTGTGGGGCCTGGGCGTGGCGCGCGGAAGGGGCCGGCAGGTAACGGCCGGATTGGGCTGGGCATTGTCAGGCGTGCTGCCGTCTCTGATTGGTTTGCCTTATAGTTACCTGAGTTTCTCGCCGCGAACTTTATATTATGCTGCGCCAGGGGTAGCCTGGCTGGTGGTGGGCGCATTTTGGCCGTCAGAACGCCGTTCGGTGCGTGGCTGGCCATCCTATTTGGCGTCGGCGGTGGGACTGGCTGTTTTGGGGCTGATCGCAGTTGGCAGTGTGCGGCAGGTGGCTGATTTTCAGGCGCTCTATGCGACGGGCGCGACGCATTTGCAGGCGGCGGTGGCCGTGATGGCTGAAGAAGTCGAAAAAGTGGCGGGGAACGGCCGTTTCCTCTTCATCAATTTTCCTGACCGATATGCGCCTAAAGCGTCGCCTTATCCGTTTGGCTACTGGGGAGTTACATTGGCCCCGGTGGTGGTGGCCCTAGACGAATTTGCTGCCCTGCAAGAAGGGGGGACGGCACAAAGCGCATCCTGGGCCATGCCCTGGATAGACGAAACGGCGCGGGCAAACGGTCCGTTCCAGATAGACATGCGCGGCGTCATCACACCGCCGGAGGAATTGTATCGCCTGGCGGCGGACAATCAGGCAATCTGGTTGACAAATTATGACGAAAACGGCCGTTTCACGTTGCACCACGCCGGTAATTTGCAGCCCGGCGCCGCCCCGGTTGAGTGCAGCCTGGCCCAATTTGGCAATGGTCTTTGTCTGCATCAGGTTCAAGTTGACCCGGTTTCTGATGGTTTGCGCCTGACGTTCGTCTGGTCTGTCATGGACGAAGTCAATCCACAGGCCACCATTTTTGTTCACGCTGGACCGGTGGGACAGCCGCCAATCGCCCAGGCGGATGGCGACTTGTGGCGCGGGATGCTGCCTTTGCGTTTTGCACAATCCGGCGATCTGATTGTTGACGAACGGTTTCTGCCACTGCCGGAGGGAGTCGACGTTGTCTCTTTGCAGGAAGGGGCTTATGATCGGGTAAGTGGTGAGCGGCTGCCGGCGCAAGATACCGCGGAACGGCCGTTGCCCGACAACGCTTATGTCTGGGAGCAACCCCTCAGGGCTTCAGAAAGTCCCTAAGCGTGGAGAGTGGTAAAGTCGCAGCTTGCGCGATTTATTTAAGCCCCGATTCTTGGGGATTATTTCTCAAAGTGAGCAGCATCAGGCCGAACACCACGGCCGTTCCCAATACCCCCAGCCCAATCGCCACCATCGCCGCATAAGGACCGGCCGCATCAAACAACTGCCCCACCAGCCACGGCAGCGTCATGCCGCCCACGCTGGCCCCGGCGAAAAACCAGCCAGTGGTTTTGCCGGTCACTGGCATGTTGCGTTCGGCCAGTGACAGGGTGGTAGGGAAGATAGGCGACATGGAAAAACCCAGACCAATCGTGCCCAGCCACAGCGCCCAGGCAGACCCCGGCCACGTCAACAGTAAACCGATGCTAAATAGACTGCCGGCAATTCCCAGGGCGATGATTTTGCGCGGCCGGGTCACGTTGGCCAGCGGCACAGACAACAGCCGTCCGACCATTAACGCGCCCCAAAACGTAGACGTGAGATAAGCCGCAGTGGTGATGGTGGCCAGACTGGAATTGACGGCATAGGTATAAATCCAGCCGCCGAAACTGATTTCTGCGCCGACATAAAGAAAAAACAGCAAAGTGATCAGGATGACCAGTCTGTAGTTGGGGCGAACTGCGGCGGATACGGCCGTTGCCGTTGTTCGTGGTCGTGGGCTGCTTTGGGGCAGAATCCAGGCGGCCACCGGCAGCATAATCAGCGCCAGCAGCCAATAAGCCCAGGTAATCTCTTCGCTGCGCAGCACCACCTGGGCCACAATAATCGGTGACAGGAACGCGCCCACGCCAAAAAAGAAATGCAGACCATTCATGTAGGGCGCGACGTTTTCGTGGTGCAGCCAGGGCAAGATGGTATTTGTGCCCACGTCAATGAGGGATTCTGCCAGGCCAAGCAGCGCCAGCAATATCACCAGCAGCCACAAGACCGAAGCCAGCGGCGTAAGGGCGATAATCAGGGCCATGCCCAGCAGACCGCCAGCCAGGGCCGGATGGCCGGGCACGTGGTCATAGATGCGGCCGACGGTTAACGCGCCAATCAAAAAGCCTATGGAACGGGCCGTAAACAAAATGCTGATCTGGCTGAGTTGCGATCCGGTGTTTTCGGCCAGGCCCGGCAGGGTAGGACCGAGCACTGAGGCGGCCAGGCCGATGCACAGGAACGCGGCGTAATAACCGGCCGTTTTTGCCAGTTTGCCAGATGGCCGCGTTGATTTGTGTGGTCGGCTGATGGGGGGAAGGGAGGTCATGAATTTGTATCTGCGATGAGTTCGATCTCAAATAGCGTGGGCCACAATTTGCCGGTGACGAACAGACGGTCTTGGGCGGCGTCGTAGGCGATGCCGTTGAGAACGTCCACCGGTTGTGTCAGCGTGGCCGGGTCGAGCAGGCCGGTCAGGTCTATCCAACCAACGACCTGGCCGGTACCGGGCGCGATGCGGGCGATACGGTTGGTTTGCCAGATATTGGCCCATATTTCGCCGTTGACGTATTCCAGTTCATTCAGTCGGGTGATGGGACCGTTGGCGTCGTGAACCTGGATACGGCCGTTTTCCGCCAGACTCTCCGGGTCCAAAAAGCGAATCTCGTTGGTTCCGTCACTCATGATCAACTGTGCGCCGTCGTGGGTCAGGCCCCAGCCTTCGCCGGGGTATTGGAAATCACCCACCAATTCAAAGCTGGCCAGGTCATAAATGAAGCCCACGCTGGATTGCCAGGTGATCTGAATGAGCCGATCCTGCCAGATGACGATGCCTTCGCCGAAATATTCTGGGGCCAGGTCTCGTTTTTGCAAAACTGCACCCGTTTCCAGCTCTGTCTGGCGGATGGATGATTGGCCGTAGAGACCGGTCCCTTCGTATAGAACGCCATCCAGATAGACCAGTCCTTGCGTAAACGCCGCCGGATCGTGGTGGTATGTGTTGACGATTCGGTAGGTGTAGGTAAGCGGGGTGGATGCAGCCACGGCCGTTTCCTGCGTCGGTTCAGGCGGCAAAGGCGGCACGGCCGTAGGCGTGGCAGGCGCACTCTGTCCGCAAGCCGCCAGCAAACCAAGCAGGCAAACAATCGTCAAAAGGGGAAGTCTGGCAATAACATTTCGCGTCATCGTGTCACCTTGTCGGCGCGTCGCCTCAGGTTTGCACGGCCGTTGCCGCGCGTTCTTGCAGCGTCTCATAGACGTGTCGCCTCAGGTTTGCACGGCCGTTGCCGCGCGTTCTTTCAGCGTCTCGTGGACGTTCCGCATATCGGCCGGTATGGCCTTACGAGCGCCATAGTAACAGAGAC
>CALFEW010001074.1 GCA_937958365.1 uncultured Chloroflexota bacterium
CCGCGGCTACAAGAGAAGATTTGCAAAGATGATTTTACAGAAAATGAACCATGCCCAACAGGCTGCTAATCGGGAGCATCTACGCAGACCCGGCTGCCCTGAGTATCTACAGATAGAATCCAGGTGCGGCTGGGCAGATTGTGTTGCGCGAAAACGGCCGTTATCGCTGCCCCAATCGCCTCATGGCCTGCCGGGGCAAAGGCGATCAGGCTGGGGCCGGCGCCGCTGAGGGCCACGCCCGCCGCGCCCGCCGCATACGCGGCATCAAACGCCGCCGCCAGACCGGGGATGAGCGGAATGCGATACGGCTGGTGCAGCCGGTCTTGCATCGCCACGCGAATTTTGTCGTAATCGGCCGTTTCCAAAGCGCGAATCAGCAGCCCCAGACGGCCGGTGTTAAAAATGGCGTCTTGCAAGCTTACCTGTCGCGGTAAAGCTGCCCGCGCTTCAGAAGTTAACAGGTGGAAATTCGGCAAAACAACCACCACGCGCAGCGGCGGCACGGCAATCGCCTCCACCAGCAGGTGGTCCGGTTCTTGCACGCCCAAAATCAAGCCGCCATGCACCGCCGGAGCCACGTTGTCCGGGTGACCTTCCAAATCGGTGGCCTGCTGCAAAATTTGGGCGCGAGAAAGTGGGCTGCCCAGCAGGGCGTTGGCCCCAAACAAACCGGCCAGCACCGCCGACGAACTGCTGCCCAGCCCGCTGCCGACGGGAATCTGGTTGTCCTGGTGGATGTGGAGGCCAGGCTGCCCTTTGCCGAACGGCCGTTCCCCAAACCGCGCAAAAACAAGCTGGGCCGATTGCCAGACCAGGTTGCTCTCGTCCGTCGGGATTTTGTCGGCGTCTTCGCCGCTGGCGGTGATGCGCAAGCCAGGCTCCTGACAAGTGGTGAAGGTGACAGTCTGGTAGAGCGTGAGCGCCAGACCTAAACAATCGAAGCCTGGGCCAAGATTTGCCGATGTTGCCGGAATCGTTATAGTCGCTTGCATAGATTTGTCTGCTTGTTGGTTTGTTGGTTTGTTCTTTGGTTGATGGGTCAGCCAACCCTCAAACCTCTTCAAAACGTCCGGTATTTTACGCTACAATGGGCTGAAGGCCGATTGTTCATTTTGTCAGAGAGGTTTACCGTGGTCGCTGCCGCGTCTGTCCACCTTGCACAGTTTAGCCAACCGGTGAAACGGCTGGCTTTGCACGTCACCCCGGCGGCCGAACGGGCCATCCGCGACGGCCACCCCTGGCTGTTTGCCGAATCCATCAGCCGCCAAAACCAGGACGGCCGTTCCGGCGACCTGGCCATTATTTTCGACCATAAAAACCGTTTCCTGGCCGTCGGCCTGTTCGATCCCGATTCGCCGCTGCGGGTGCGGGTTTTGCAGCACGGCCGTTCGGCGACCATTGACGCAGCCTGGTGGGAACAACAACTTCGCCAGGCCGCCGCCCGCCGCGCCACCCTGCCCGACCAAACCACCGGCTACCGCCTGGTCCACGGCGAAAACGATGGCTTCCCCGGTCTGGTCATAGACCGCTACGCCGCCGTATGTGTGCTGAAAGTGTACACGATGGCCTGGCTGCCTCATCTGGCGGATGTATTGGCGGCGATAACGGCCGTCATCCACCCCGAAACCGTCGTGCTGCGCGTCAGCCGGGCCATCGCTGCGCCGCTGGCCGAATGCGGGTTGGTGGACGGTGCGATACTGACCGGTTTGCCGCCTGCCGGGCCGGTTGTCTTCCGCGAAAATGGCCTTTATTTTGCCGCCGACGTGGTTCAGGGGCAGAAAACCGGCTTTTTCCTCGACCAGCGCGACAACCGGGCCAGGGTGGAAGGGCTGGCCGCCGGGAAAGAGGTGCTGAACGTCTTCGCCTACAGCGGCGGCTTCTCGCTTTACGCGGCGCGTGGCGGGGCGCGTCGCGTCGTCAGCCTGGACCTCAGCCGACCGGCGCTGGAGGCAGCAGCGGCCAACTTTGCCCTGAATCAGGACCATCCAACCGTAGCCGCCGCCGTGCATGAATTGTTAGCCGGTGACGCTTTTGTGGAGATGGAACGATTGCGGGTAGACGGCCGTCAATTCGACCTGGTGATCATAGACCCGCCCGCTTTTGCCAAAAAACAAAGCGAAACGGCGCGGGCGCTGAGCGCATATGCCCGGCTGGTGCGCCTGGGGCTGGCTCTGCTACGGCCGGGCGGCGAGCTGGTCATGGCTTCTTGCTCCAGCCGCGTAACGGCCGACGAGTTTTTCCGGCTGGTGCATGAGACGGCGCGAGATGAGGAACGGCCGTTACGCGAAATCGCCCGCACCGGCCACGCCCCGGACCATCCCATCCACTTCCCCGAAGCCGCCTACCTCAAATGCTTGTTTGCACGAGTAGTCTGACGTCGAGTAGTCGAGAATCATTTATGCAAACTCCCCACTCGCCACTCCGTTCTATCACCCCAAATTCTTAACAGGCGCTAAAAGCCAGGCGCAAATAGATTCTGAAAGTTACCCTATAGTTGATGATTGTCCTGGATTGCCGTATGATCCTGGCTCAGACGTGTAACTGGTTTACAATTTAGCCAGGAACAGTCTCGCAGTTTAGACTGTGCAGGTAGTCAGGAGAACAGTTGTAATGGAGCAAATCGAGGCTTTTCCATCGCTGTCCGCACTGCGCATCACCCATCGTCGCTTACTTGAACGCCGCGGCAAAGACGGCCAATCGGAAATCTTCCTAGACGAAGTCGAGCAGTTTGTCACCCAGGGCATCGCCACTGGTGCTTTTTTGGATGCCCGCAGCGACCGCTGGCAGGCGCAAAACCTCATTGATTATTGGGCCAACGAGTTGTACCACGCCCGGCGGCAAGCGCCGGAAACCAACTTGCTGGAATTTGATCCCGGTTTAGCCCCGGAATTAGACGATTCCCTCTGCCCTTACCTGGGTTTGCAGACGTTTGGCGCTTTGCAGCAAACCTACTTCTTTGGCCGGACCCACCTGGTGCAGGAAATGGTGGAGAAGCTGAAATACGGCCGTTTCCTGGCAATCGTCGGTCCTTCCGGCAGTGGCAAATCTTCTGTTGCCCAGGCCGGGCTGCTCACCCAACTGCAAAATGGCGCGCTGCACGGCAGCCGCAACTGGCGCTACTTCGCCCCCGTCGTGCCCGGCGCGGATCCCCAGGCCAGTCTCATTCGCGTCCTCAAGCCCGAAGGCGTAGACATCTTGGACTGGATGGCCGAAGTCAGTGAACAGTGCGCCCAAAATTCCTCCTTTTTGGTTAATCTCATTGACCAGGCCGACCGGGAACCGGCCGTGCTGCTCATTGACCAGTTTGAAGAAATCTTCACCATCTGCCAGGACGAACAAAAGCGACGCGCCTTCATCATCACCCTGCTCAACCTGATCCAGATGCCCAAAACCCGGCACACCGTCATCATCACCATGCGCACCGACCTGGAAAGCAACCTGGTGCAAATTCCCGCCCTGCAAAGCGAATACGAAAAAGCCCAGGTGCGCGTGACGGCGATGAAAGCCAACGAGCTACGCGAAGTCATCGAAAGACCCGCCGAACTGGTTGGCCTAAAATTTGAAGAAAATCTGGTCGAAGAGTTGGTAGGCGAAGTGCTGGGTAAACCGGCCGCTCTGCCTCTGCTGCAATTCACCCTCCTCAAATTGTGGGAAAGCCGCGATCATAACCGCGTCACCTGGGATGCCTACCGGCGCATTGGCGGCGGGCGGTTGGCCCTTTCTAACAGCGCCGACGCCTTTTACGATAGCCTGTCACCGGAAGATCGGGCCATCGCCCGACAAATCATTTTGGGCATTGTGCGGCCAACCGTCGAGCAGCGCATCACCGGAGACCGCGTTTTGCTGTCCATTCTGTACCAGGAGATCAACCAGCCGCCGGAACAAATCGAACGAATTATCGAGCAACTGCTGGGCGCACGCCTCGTCCGTTTTGTGGCCGGAGCCAGCGCCAGCGACGACCAACTCAGTCTGGCGCATGAATCGCTGGTGCGCATCTGGCCGCGATTGGTGGGCTGGATTGAAGAATCGCGTGTGACGCAGCGCCAACGGCTGCGTCTGGCAACCACCGCCGAACAATGGCATTCGCTGGGACGGCCGTCTAGCGTGTTGCTGCGCGGCATTTTGTTAGAAGAAGCGCTGCAATACGAAGACCTGGACCCGTTGGAAGCCATGTTTGTGGAGGCCAGCGAGACGGCCGCGCACAAAGAACAACTCGAACGCGAAACCCGCCAACTACGCGAACTGGAGCAGGCGCGCGCCCTGGCCGAAGCCGAACGACAACGCGCCGCCGAAAGCGACCGCTCTGCCCGACGGCTGGCCCGTTTGTCTGTGGCCCTGGCGTTGATTTTTGTGGTGGCTTTGGTGGCGGCGTTTTGGGCGGCGCGGAATGGCGCAGTGGCGGCGCAAAATGCGACGACCGCCCGCGACAACGCAGCCATCGCCGAAACGCTGCGCCTGGATGCCGAAGCCAGCGCGGCCACGGCCGTTTCCGCCCAATTAGCCGCCCAGGGTGACGCCAATTTACGAGCCACCGCCGAAGCCGAAGCCCGCGAACAACGCGACGTGGCCGAAAAGAGCGCCGCCGAAGCCGAGATGGCCCGCGCCACCGCCGAAGCCAGCGCCGCCCAGGCCGAAGCCAACGCCCGCGAAGCCGAAGCCCAAACCCGTCTGGCCACCGCCCGCGAACTGGCGGCGGCAGCCATAGACCAGTTGACCAGCGACCCGCAGTTGGGTTTGCTGCTGGCGATTGAAGCCGTTAATCGCACCTTGCCTATAGATGGCACCGCCGCCGCCGAAGCCGAAGACGCCCTCTACCGCGCCTTGCAGGCTTCGCAGTTGCAAATGACCCTTTCCGGCCATACCGACTGGCTGAGCGACGTGGCGTTTAGCCCGGACGGCCGTTACCTGGCCACCGCCAGCTACGACAGCTCCGTCAAGCTTTGGGACGCGCAAACCGGGCGCGAACTGCGCACCTTCAATGACCACAGCAGCGTGGTGAATGGGTTGGCCTTCAGCCCAGACAGCACGCGGCTGGCCTCCGGCGGCAACGATGGTTTTATCATCGTGCGGGACATCGCCACCGGCGAACGGCTGGCAGTGATGAACAGCAACGATGGGGCCATCTACGCCGTGGCGTTTAGCCCGGACAATGTGCGGCTGGCCGCCGCCAACGCCCACGCCACCGTGCGCGTCTGGGACACGGAAACCCGCCGTTCGGTGTTTCACATGTTCGGGCACGACGCGCCGGTGCAAGACGTGGCCTACAACGCCGATGGCAGTTATCTGGCTTCGGCGGGCGAAGACGGCCGTACCATCGTCTGGAATATGGAAAACGGCTCGCCCGTCTACTCGGCCAATCCCAGCCCGGAAGAGCCGGTAGCCGCCAATACCGTCGCCTTTAGCCCGGACGGCGCTCGTGTCATCACCGGTTACAACGACGGCGTGGCCCGTGTCTGGGATTTTGCCAACGAAGGACTGCTGTTTAACCTGATCGGCCATGCCAGCCTGGTATTTGACGTGGCTTACAGTCCAGACGGCCGTTTGATGGCTACGGCCAGCGGCGACGGCACCGCCAAGGTGTGGGACGCCGCCACAGGGCGCACGCTTTACACCCTGTCCGGCCATAATGGCGCCGTTTCCGCGGTGGCTTTCAGCCCGGATGGCTCCCAATTGGGCACAGCCAGCCAGGACAGCACCGCCCGCGTCTGGAATTCCGAAGCGGGTCTGGATGTGCTGGTTTTGTCGCGTCATCGCCGGCCGGTAAACGCCGTCACCTTCAGCGCCGATGGCGACTTTGTCGCCACAGCCAGCGACGACCGCACGGCGAAGGTGTGGGACGCCAACACAGGCGAGGTAATTTTCAGCCTGGGCAATCACAACGCCACCGTGCAGAGTGTGGCTTTTAGCCCGGACGGCCGTCTGTTGGCGACGGGCAGTGAAGATTATTATGCGCGGATTTGGGATTTAGGGGACGGAACGTTGCGCCTGCCCGTGCTGCCCCACGAAGGCCCGGTGAACTGGGTAACGTTTGACGCCGCCGGAGAGCGCCTGTTGACGGCCAGCGAGGATGGATC
>CALFEW010001075.1 GCA_937958365.1 uncultured Chloroflexota bacterium
TGGACCGCCGCAACCATCGCGGTGACGATTGCCGCCGCCGAAGGCACGTATGAGGGCGCAGCCGATGCCCGGAACAACGTGCTGCACCTCGCCCTGAATGGCGAACAGGTGGAAACCGTCTTGCTGAATGGCACGGCGCTGCCCGCCCTGACCAGCCAGGCCGAATTTGACGCAGCGGAGAGTGGCTGGTATTGGGAAGAAACGGCCGTCTACGCCAAATCGGGCGTGCAGCCGGTAAATGCCGCGAAAGAATGGACGGTCCAGTTGGCGGAAGCAGACATGGTGATTGAAGAACCAACGGCCGTGCCTGAACCTGTCATCGAAGCAACGATTGATGAACCAACGGCCGTGCCCGAAGAGCAACCCGCGGCTTCACCCACTGCATCTGGCGCTTCCGACACCCTGGTCTGGGTCGTTTTGATTGGGGCGTTGACGCTTGTAGCCGGCCTCATCTTCTGGCTCAGACGAGGGCAACCCCCCTCGAAATAATAAAATTCACCTGGAAACCAAATCCAACGAACGAGCAAATACCTATGAACGAAACTATCTTTGGCACGCTTGCCACCACCAAACGAAAAATCAAATACATCCGCCAGCAAACGGCCGGCGTGCGCCACCTGAACCGGCTGACGCCGCAGGCTCCGGCTGCGGGCGACGCGCCTGTGGTTAGCGTGACCACGGCCGTTCCCCAACAAATCGAGCGCGTTGAATGTATGCTGCTGGAACCGGTTACGGCCGTTCTCCCCCTCCAGCGCACCGCCATCGAATGGGACATCCTCAACTGGTGCTACCGCGCCACCTGGCAAGTTGCGCTGCCCGCCCAACCCGACGGCGCCCTCGTCCGCTACCAGATTCGCGCCTGCCCCGCCAACGGCGGCGCGCCCATCCTGGCCGATAACGGCACGACCTTCTCCTATCTCGTCGGCGCCTGGCCGACGCCGGAATGGGCCAAAGAAGCCATTGTCTACCAGATATTTCCCGACCGGTTTGCGCCGGGCAACGGCCGTGTCTGGAACGCCACCTCTCACCTCAGCGACATCTACGGCGGCACGCTGCGCGGTATCATCGAAAAGCTCGATTACGTCGCCGACATGGGCTTCAACGTCATCTGGCTCAACCCCTTCTTCCCCGACAAAACCCATCACGGCTACCACGCCACCGACCATTTCAGCGTCAATCCCCGCCTGGGCACGCTGGCCGACATGCAAGAACTGGTGCAAAAAGCCCACGCTCGCGGCCTCCGGCTGCTGCTGGACTTCGTGGGCAACCACATCGGCAGCGGCCATCCCTATTTCCAGGATGCCCTGGCCCACCGCGACAGCCAATACCACGACTGGTTCCTCTGGGAAGAGTGGCCGGAACGTTACGTGGCCTACTTCCACGTCCCCGACTTACCCGAACTCAACACCGAAAACCCGGCCGTGCGCCAGTATATGTTCGACAGCGTGCGTTACTGGCTGGGTGAAGTTGGTTTCGATGGGCTGCGGATTGATTACACCCTGGGGCCGTCCCACGACTTCTGGACGGAACTGCGCCAGGTGGTGCAGTCGCTTTGCCCGGATGCCTGGGTGTTCGGCGAGACGACGGATACGCCGATGTGGCAGATGACTTATGACGGCCGTTTCCATGGCTGCCTTGATTTCCTCCTCACCCAACACCTGCGTGACGCCTTCGCCTTCAACACGCTGAACGTGGCCGCTCTCGACGCCTTCCTGCATCTCCACGAGCAGTTTTTCCCCGCCAGCTTCAGCCGCCCCAGTTTCCTGGACAACCACGACATGAACCGCTTCCTGATCATCGCTGGCAACGATATGCGCAAACTCAAACTGGCCGCCTTGTGCCAGTTTACCCTGGCCGGGCCACCTGTGGTCTACAATGGCACGGAGGTCGGCGTGCGTCAGGCGCGCCTGATGAGCGACCCGGACAGCCACGGCATGGAAGAATGTCGCCAGCCCATGCTCTGGGACAATGAGCAAAATGCCGACGTGCGCGATTACTTCCAAACCCTTATCCATTTTCGGCGCAAACATCCCGTCCTCTGGCGCGGGCAGCGCCAGACGGTCCACGTAGACGCGGCCACCGGCCTCTACGCCTACACCGTCAGCGACGAGACGGAGATTGTGTTGGTGGTGATGAATGTAGGTGGGGAGGAACGGCCGTTCACCCTCCACCTCCCCAACCACGCGCCCATCGCCCTGACCCTGCCCGCCTGGGCCGGACACCTTCAAACGCTAGCGGCCCGGAGCTAAAGCTCTGGGCTAAAAAACAACGCCCTGTGAACAGGGCTAAGAGGCTAAGAGCCGGGTTCACCCGGCGTTGTTATTTCGCCGAGGCGTTTACGCCTCGGCAAAGTCCTCCCATCTACAAAACCTGCTATAATCGAATAACCTTATAAAAATCAAAAAATCACCCTGGCCACAAAAAGACTGATTCCCGGAGACCAATCTCAAATCTCCACTCTCTTTATCGGAACGATACCATGATGACACCCGAACAAATTGACCTGGCGCTGGAGCGAATTCTGCCCCGCGTCACCAAGCCGGGCCGCTATACCGGCGGCGAATACAACCAAATCCGCAAAAACTGGGACGACATAGACTTCAAAGTCGCCCTGGCCTTCCCCGACATTTATGACCTGGGCATGTCCAACCTGGGACTGATGATCTTCTACGACATCATCAACAAACACCGCAACCTGCTGGCCGAGCGCGTCTATTCTCCCTGGACCGACATGGAAGAAATCATGCGCGAGCGCGGTATCCCGCTGTATGCCCTGGAAAGCAAACACGCCATCCGCGACTTCGACATGCTGGCCATCACGCTGCCTTACGAGCAGTTGTTCACCAACGCCCTCAATCTGATGGACCTGGCCGGGATGCCCATCCGCAGCGAAGAGCGCGACACCAGCTATCCCCTGGTTATTGCCGGCGGTCACGCCTGCTACAACCCGGAACCGATGGCTCCCTTCATTGACGTATTTGTCATTGGCGAAGGCGAAGAGGCCATTTTGAAGATCATCGGCGTGATGCGCGCCGCGCGCCATCTGGACCGCGAAACCCAACTGCGCTACGTGGCGCAAATCGAGGGCTGCTACGTGCCCCGCTTCTACGACGTGACCTATCACGCCGATGGCACGGTGCAGGCCATCACCCCCAACGTGCCGGAAGCGCCGGCCAAAGTGTTAAAAACCATCGTGGCCCAGATGCCGCCGCCGGTGACGGATTTTATTATCCCGTTTGTTGAATTGGTCCATAACCGCGCGCCCATCGAAATTATGCGCGGCTGCACGCGGGGCTGCCGTTTCTGCCACGCCGGCATGGTGACGCGCCCGGTGCGCGAACGGCCGGTCGCGGAAGTGCTGCAAGCGATGGAGGACATTCTCGAATCCACCGGTTACGAAGAAATCGCTCTGCTTTCCCTTTCTTCCAGCGACTATACCCACGTGCTGGAACTGACCGAAAAGATTGGGCAGCGTTTCGGCCATCTTGGACTGAATATTTCGCTGCCGTCGCTGCGGATCGAGACGGTTTCGACACAGTTGATGGATAATTTGGGCGACGGCCGTCACAACGGCTTTACCCTGGCTCCCGAAGCGGCCACCGAAAAAATGCGCCAGACCATCAACAAATACGTCTCCGATGCCGACCTGCTGGAGACAGCCCGCGAAATCTACCGGCGCGACTGGCGCACCATCAAGCTTTACTTCATGATCGGCCATCCCATGGAGGATTTGGAGGACGTGCAGGCCATCATTGATCTGTCCAAAGCGGTGCTGGCCGAAGGGCGCAAGTTCCACGGCAAAAAAGCGGGCGTCAACGTCGGCGTCAGCACCTTCATTCCCAAACCCCACACCCCCTTCCAATGGGAGCCGATGGACGAAACGGAAAAAATCTACGAAAAACTGAGCTTGCTTAAGAACCAGATGCACACTCAGGGCCTGCGCCTGCGCTGGAACAATCCCCGCGAATCTTTGTTTGAGGGGTACCTCTCGCGGGGCGACCGGCGGGTGGCGGAAGTAGTGGGCCGCGCCTGGCGTAATGGGGCCAAATTCGACGCCTGGGGCGAGCATTTCAAGGAAGCGACCTGGCTGGAAGCCTTCGCTGCCGAAGGGCTGGACCCGTACTTCTTTACACACCGCAAGCGCGCCATTCACGAGGTTTTCCCCTGGGAACACATTGACATCGCTGTAACGAAGAAGTTCCTGACGCAAGATTATCTGATGAGCCAGGCGCAAGAAACGCGGGTAGACTGCCGGAATCATTGTTTTGCTTGCGGCATTTTGCCCAAGCTAAAGGAGTTGCGCCGCGAAACGCCGGACGAAGCGTGGGAATGCCCGCCGGTGCCGCAGCGGAAACGGCCGTTACCCACTTCAGAACGAATCTTCACCGTAGACAGCATCCCTCTGCCCATGATCTAAACTCCTCTTCACCTTTCTTGCCGCATCCTGGCTATGTCCGTTACAATCTAGCCAGGATGCACCCAACCCAACGTAATAAACGCCCACGATCCGTAACTTTGACGCTCTTCGGGGTTTTCCTCTTAGGTGTGTGGAATTTCGCACGCGCCCTGGCGCTAGGCCAACAGCGAGATTTATTGCAAGAATTAGCCGCCAAACCCGACCCGATGTTTCGTCTGGTCATCGCGCTGGTTTGGGGCGTCGCCTTTTTGGGGTTGGCGGAGGCGCTGCGACGGAAACGGCCGTTTACCCGCCGCCTTGTCCCACTCCTAATCGCCGGCTACGCACTCTACGAAGTGGGCCTGATTCTTGTGTTTACCGCTACCGCCGGGCAAACCCTGATCCTGGATGGGCTAACGGCCGTTAGCGCTGTGGCTTTTACCGGTTGGGCATTGAACAGAACGGCCGTGACCGACTATTTTCAAAACGACACAACATAGCCAACACCCAAATGCAGCCATGTCCATTCTTGTCCCTGTGTTCCTTTGTATAAAATTCTCCGAGGAGGGCTAAAACACCAGCATGACAGACCCAAAAATAGAAAACCTGAACCAACTTCGTGCCCAATCACAGCTTGGCGGCGGCGAAAAGCGTATCGCCCAACACAAAGCGAAGGGCAAGCTGACCGCCCGCGAACGCATTGAACTGCTGCTAGACAGAGGGTCTTTCCGCGAAGTAGACGCCTTCGCCGTTCACCGCGAACGCAACTTCGGCATGGACAAGCAGCAATACCTCGGCGATAGTGTGGTGACCGGCTGGGGGACCATAGACGGCCGTCTCGTTTACGTTTTCAGCCAGGACTTCACCGTCTTCGGCGGCAGCCTCAGCGGCGTCCACGCCGAAAAAGTGTGCAAAATCATGGACATGGCCATGAAAAACGGCGCGCCCGTCATCGGCATCAACGACTCCGGCGGCGCGCGCATCCAGGAAGGCGTCGTCAGCCTCGGCGGTTATGCCGACATCTTCCTCCGCAACACCCTGGCCTCCGGCGTCATCCCCCAGATCAGCGCCATCATGGGGCCATGCGCCGGCGGCGCCGTCTACTCCCCCGCCCTCACCGACTTCATCTTCATGGTCAAAAACACCAGCCACATGTTCATCACCGGCCCCGACGTGGTTAAAACCGTCACCGGCGAAGACGTCACCTTTGAAGAACTCGGCGGCGCTATGACCCACAACAGCAAAAGCGGCGTCTCCCACATGGCCTGCGAATCCGAAGCCGACGCCCTTTACCTCATCCGTGAATTGATGAGCTTCCTGCCCGCCAACAACATGGAAGACGCCCCCTTCAAGGCCAACAACGACGATCCCCTGCGCACCGAAGAGAGCCTCAACACCCTCGTCCCCGACAATCCCAACAAGCCCTACGACATCAAAGACGCCATCAGGCTCATCATGGACAACGGCGACTTTTACGAAATCCACGAACATTTTGCCCAAAACATCGTCGTCGGTTTTGCCCGCCTGGGCGGTTACAGCGTCGGCATCGTCGCCAATCAGCCAATGGTGCTGGCCGGCGTGCTGGACATCGACAGCAGCGACAAGGCCGCCCGTTTCGTGCGTTTCTGCGACGCTTTCAACATTCCGCTCATCGTCTTTGAAGACGTGCCCGGCTTC
>CALFEW010001076.1 GCA_937958365.1 uncultured Chloroflexota bacterium
CTCGTTGGTCAGATTGCCCAGGGCCAGCCGCAGCAGCATGGGACTGCCGCCGGTCCTTTCTATCAGCCGGGCGGATAGGGCCGGAGTAAGCCGGTGGGGGGCGCTTTGCTCAATGAAGGCGGCGGCTTCGTCGGCGCTGAAGCCTGGCAGAACCATTTCGGCCACGTGGGGCAGCGCCAGGCTCTCGCGGGCGGTGAGCAGCAGGTAGGCGGGCGTGGTGGCGGCCAGATGGCGCAAAATCTGGCGGCTGGCTTCATCCGCCTGAATGAGTTCGGCGTTGTCGAAACACAGCAGGACAGGCCGGCGGGCGAGGGCGGCGCTGAGCAGGGCGACCTGCTGCTCCAGGCTGAGGGCGGCGCGGGCGCGCGGATCGCGGGTGAGCAGCGGGCGCATGGCTTCTGACTCATGGGCGGCCAACAGCACGGCCGTTTGCCGCAGCAGCACGTCGGCTGAATTGGTGATACCGGCCGTCAGCGTAAGCCACAGGACGGGCATGGTCTGGGCATAGTCGCGGGCAAGCTGGGCGGCCAGGGTGGTTTTGCCCATGCCGGCCAGACCGCACAACAGCAGGCGGCGTTCGGCGTCCAGGCGTTGGCGGGCGCGGGCGTGTAGGGCGGGGCGGGGAATTTCAGCAACGGCCGTGCCGGGTATTTGCTCCAGGGTCATGTCCACTTCTGTCAGGCTGGCGGCGGGTGGGGTGGGGGCTGCGGCCAGTTCCAGCAGCCGCGCAGCCAGGGCTGGCTCCCGTTCCAGGTCGAGTTCGGGGATGAAGAGGGCGGCAACGGCCGTGACGTCAGGGAGATGGCGGTTCTTCTCGAAACGGTTGATGTGACTTTCGCTGTAGCCTACCGCAATGCCCAGTGCGCGTTGTGTCAGACGTGCGCGCCGCCGCAAAAAGCGTAGCAAATCGCCAAACGTGGTGAAAGAGGAAGGGTTCGTTGTCAATCTGAGGTCAGCCATGTTTCTCCGGTTGTGTCCTTTGGTGTGTAAGAAATATCAACTTTTGCCGGTGGGCATTTTGCTATAGTGCGCGTCACCAAGTCATTCTACTGCAACAGCATAGGACTGGCTATTGCCTGCTGTGCAATATGTCTTGCTGCTTATGTGACTGATTATCTGCGTTCTCGTTTTGCCCACCACCACGCGGGCGGCTTGGGGCGAAGCGCCGGTCGCTGAACTGGTTGCGCCAGACAGCTTGCTCAACCCCGACGGCACGCCGAACCCGAACGGTTCCGTGGAAGGGTCTCCAGACCTACAAACTCTGGCCTTCACCTACGATAATCTGAACCGGTTGCTGCACAAACAGTTGGGCGGCGGTAGCCAGAATTACACCTTCCAATACGGCTATACCCAGGGCGACCTGCCCAACACCACCAGCCAACAATCAACAGATAACAGTGAACAATGAGCGGGGAACGGCCGTTCCTCGTTCCCCCTTGTTTGTTAGCGATGTCTCATGTGGCCTTGTTGAAGTTAGCGCTGAACCATCGCCGACCGCTTTATTAATTACGCGCTTTTGCCTTTTCGGTAGTCTCGATTTCTGAAACTTCCATTATAATGTCAGGTAACAAGCTGCCTGACCCATCACATCCATCCCTGCTAAACCTTCTGTATCTGCTGCGGTGAAACTGGAGACGCAAGATGACAAACCCATCTACGAGCCATTCACTGTTCTACACCAACGTAAGCCTGCCTGGGATTTGCTCGTTTTTAACTTGTGAGATTGGCCCAATCTGAAAACTCCAAAGTCAATTTCAACCGAACCTAGGAGAAGTGCCCTATGCGTTCCCTAAAGCTACGTACAAAACTTTTGCTGGCTTACATTATCCCCCTGAGTATTGTTGTCTTAGGCGATTTATTTGTATACCGGGCGCTCAAGCTGGGATTGGAAACGGCCGCGTGGGTTAACCACACCAATCTGGTCATCAGCGACGCCACCGCCCTGGCGAAAGCGGCCGTTGACGTCGAAACCGGCTCTCGTGGCTATTTGCTCACCGGCGATGAAGAGTTTCTGGCGCCTTACCAAAGTGGTCTGGCCGATTTTGACCGCACCGCAGCGGATCTGCGCCGGTTGGTTGATGACAATCCGGCGCAGACCGCCCTGTTGGGCGAGATAGAAGCGCTGCACCAGCAATGGATCGCCCAGGCTGTTGAACCGGAGATCAGCGCCTATCGGGCGGGAAATGGCGAAGAGGCAGTGCGTCTGGTGCGCGCCGGAACGGGCAAACTCATCCTGGACGAACTGCGGGATGAAATCGCTCTTTTTATTGCCGAAGAAGAGCGCCTGCTCAGTGTACGCACGGCCGCTAACCAAAGAGCAACGAACCAGGCGCTGCTGTTTGCGGTGGTTACGCCGGTGCTGGCTATCCTGTTGGCGCTCAGTTTCGCCATCTTGCAGTCGCGCCAGCTTACCCACATCATCCAGGAATACACCGGTTTCGCCGGTCAGGTAGCCGCCGGTGATCTAACGACGGAGTTGGGGCAGCGAACGGAGGATGAACTGGGATTCCTGAGCCAACATCTCAACAGCATGGTTGCCAGTCTGGCCCAATTGGCCCAGGAAGTGCAGGCTGCCAGCGACAATGTCGCTACGGCCGCAGCCGAGATATTAAGTACGGTGCATAAACACACAAGCACGGCCCATGAGCAAGCCTCATCCATCAACCAGGTCACAAAGCGAATGGAAGTAGTGCGCACCTTCTCCGAACAGACGGCAACCCGCGCGCATGATCTGACCCAGAAGGCCCAGACTTCGCTGCGCGTCAGCGACGAAGGCGCCCTGGCGGTCCAGGCTATCGTTCATGGCATGGCAGACATTCGCCTGAAGGTGAAAGCCATTGCTCAGGACATATTAAATCTGGCTGAAAAAATGAAGCTGATTGGTGAAATCACCGCGACGGTGAACGAACTGGCCGATCATTTAAATTTGCTGGCGTTGAACGCGGCCATTGAGGCGGCGCGCGCCGGGGAACACGGCAAAGGTTTTGCCGTGGTAGCCAACGAGGTGCGTGTTTTAGCCGAACAATCGAAACAGGCCACTGCCCGCGTGCGCACCATTTTAGAGGAAATACAAAAGGCGACCCATGCGGCGGTACTGGTAACGGAAGCCGGTGACGAGAAGGTAGAAAACGGCATGGTTCTGGCGCATCGCGCCGGGGACATTATTTTGCAACTGGCAACGACGGTTCAGGAGGCGTCGGATGTTTCTTGCGAGATTGTAGACGCCACCCAGCGGCAAAACAGCGCCATCGAGGAGGTGCTGCACGCGATGCAGGAGATTGATCAGACAACGCATGTCACGGTGCAGGCGGGTCAACAATCGGAGACGGTGGCGCGGCGGCTAAATGAACTGACGCTCCACCTGAAATCTTTGACCGAGCGGTATCGGTTGCGTTGATGGGTGATGATGGACGATGAGGCGCGTCAGACAGTGGCGGATTTAACGGCCGTTCCCCACCCCCTGGAACTGGCAATTTTGCGCTGCGCCGGGATGCTGTTTGGCATCGAGGTGCAGTGGGTACGGGAAATACGGCCGTTCACCAGGCCGACGCCCATTTATGGCCTGCCCCCCTTTTGGGTGGGCGTTACGGCGCTGCGTGGGGAGTTATACGCGGTGTTAGACCTGGCGCAGCTATTGTGCCCCTGGCAAAATTCGGCCGAACCGCGACGGCAAATTGTGTTTGCTGTTGCCAACAATCTGCCCGTGGGCTTGCTGGTGGATGAGGTGTTGGCCGTGCGGTCGGTAAGTTTGCCAGAGGCAACGGCCGTTTCCGCGCCAGATGCGTCTTATCGGTTAGGCACAACGCCTGACCAGATCACCATCCTCGATTTGCCGGGGCTGCTAACCCACCCGCGCCTGATGTCTCTGGCAGGCCGGGCGAACGGAAGCGAAACGTAATGTCGGCCAATGGGCTACAGCAAAAGCTGCGTCAATTGTTCATTCTGGAATCCCAGGAGGCGATGCAATTCATCTCCCAGACCTGTTTGCTGCTGGAAAAACAACCCGATCCCGCTGCCCAATCCGACCTGTTAGCCGACATTTTGCGGCAAACCCACAATCTGAAAGGGTCGGCCCGCGCTTTGGGGTGGCAGGAAATTGCCGATCTGCTGCATGGGCTGGAAACATTATTTGCCGCGATCAAAACATCTGGCGGGCCGCCGGAAACGGCCGTCTACGATCTGGTCTATGCCACTCTGGACACGATTGGCCGCCTGATCGCCGACGCAGCGCCCCAGGAGACGACTCTAGCGGCGCTGTTGACGCAGTTGGCAACGGCCGTCGCCCACATCCAACTGCCAACGGCCGTTGCCCCAGCGCCCATACAACCCGCTCCACTGCCGGAAACACCATCCCCTGCTTCTCAGGAGACCATTCGCGTTACCGTGAACCGGTTGGACGCCATTTTTAATCTGGTCAACGAGCTGCAAATTGCTCACCTGAGTCTGGAAGGGGACCTGGGACAGATGCGCCGCCTGTTGGACCAGGCGGGTCTGGCCGCGTCGCCGGCGCGGGAGCAGTTCGCCGACCTCTACCGCCATTCGGCGGCCAACCATCGCCACCTGAGCCAGCTTTTGGCTCAGCTTCAGGACGATGTGCGCCAGGCGCGGATGCTGCCATTGGCGACGGTGCTAAACGCTTTACCGCGCAGCGCACGTCAACTGGCGCAAGAGTTGGGCAAAACGGTTGCGCTGCATATTGAGGGTGGTGACGTGGAGGTAGACCGCGCTGTCCTGGAGCAAATCAGATCCCCCTTGCTGCATTTGCTGCACAACAGCCTGGATCACGGCCTGGAAACGCCGGAGAACCGACGCGCCAGCGGTAAACCGGAGACCGGCCAGATAAGCATTACGGCCGTGCGGCGTGGCAGCGGCGTCCTCATCAAACTGAGCGATGATGGCGTCGGGCTGGACCTGGCGCGTATTGTGGCGCAGGCAGCGCAGCGCGGGCTGGTGACGCCGGAAGCGGCGCAGCAACTGACCGAGCAGGAAATTATCTGGTTGTTGTTTCAACCCGGTTTTAGTCTGGCCGATGGCGTCAGCGCCACTTCCGGGCGGGGGATTGGGCTGGATATTGTCCGCCGGGCTGTGGGGCGGCTGCACGGGGTGATTACGGTAGACAATCGTCCTGGCGCGGGCGTTTGCTTTTCGCTCAGTTTGCCGGTGAGCATTGCCACGTCGCTGTGTTTGCTTGTGCGGCTTGGCGGCCAGATTTTTGCGTTGCCGACGCGCCACATCATTCACCTGAGGCGCGTTGATCCAGAAGACGTGGTGGGCGACAACGGCCGTTTACGCCTGACGCGCCCTGGAGCAGAAGCTATTCCGGCCGTCAACCTGGCCCGTTTGTTGCTGATGCAGGATTCTGGAGGCGCAGACGAATGCCAGACGGCCGTGTTGGTTGGCTCGCCCGACCAGCCAGCCGCTTTGTTGGTAGGTGAAATTTGCTCGGTTCAGGAAATGGTTATCAAGAAACTTCCCGCGCCTGTCGCCCACATGCCTTTTATCTCAGGGGCGTCTATTTCCGGCACGGGGGCCGTCATTCTGGTTTTTAACCTGACAGATGTCATCGGGGCCATCAAGTAGCGCCGCCCAGAGGAGATTGCTCATATGGCGACCGCAGCGCCTGAAAATGATCCGGTACGGATATTGGTGGCAGATGATTCCCTTGTGATGCGCACGCTGGTTGAATTGATGCTTGTTAAGGCTGGATTTCGGGTTTTTACGGCCGTTAACGGCCAGGAAGCGTGGGAACTGTTGCAAAAAGTGCCCATTCACCTGGTGGTCGCCGACATCTGTATGCCCCATCTGAATGGTCTGGAACTAACCAGACTGATTCGCGCCGACGAACGATTACGGCCGTTGCCGGTTGTGCTGATGTCGGCGATAGATACGGACGAAGAGCGGCAGCAAGGGTTGGCGTGTGGCGCAAGCGCTTTTGTCATGAAAGAACGGCAAGACCTGGCGGCGCTGCCAACCCGAATTGGCGCGATTCTCGCGTTCACTTAACTTCTCTTGTAGCCGCTTCTCTTGTAGCCGCGGTATCCTTACCGCGTTTACACCAGCGCGGTAAGGATAC
>CALFEW010001077.1 GCA_937958365.1 uncultured Chloroflexota bacterium
GCGCGTTTGGCCTGGCACCTTTCCCGGCGCGTGTTTATGGTGTATTTGATGGTTCGGCAGCCCATCGAACGCCACGCGCTCATCGAAGCCGCGCTGCAAGCCCCCTGGATAGAGGATTATGCGCCCCGCTGCGGTTTCAATAATCCGGTGGCTTTTGCCAATCAGCTCATTGACGATTTTATGCAGCGCGGCCTGGTGGTGGTGGAAGACGGCCGTTTGCTCAGCAAAGTGGCGAAGTGATGAGCCATTCCTTTTCATCATCACCTTATGATAAAATGAGCCTATGACAACCATTCAAAACTGGCCGTGCCACAGTGCAGGCGTTGCGATTGAATTGGCCCGGTGTAGTGAATTTGCGCCGGGTATTATTGATGGTTGACGAGCATCCCCCCACAGAAGTTGAAGCGTAGCACGTGAAGCCAGGAGAATTTGTATGCCCTTGAAAACCGCGATTGCCGAAGTGATTAACGGCCGTCACCTCACCTTCACCCAGGCCGAAGCGGCCATGAACGTCATCATGAACGGCGAAGCCACCCCGGCGCAAATCGGCAGCTACCTGACGGCTCTGCGCATGAAGGGCGAAACCGTGGACGAAATCGCCGGCAGCGCCCAATCCATGCGCGCCCACGTCGTCGCCGTGGCCGTGCCCGGTCTGGCTCCCGGCGACATGCTCGTGGATACCTGTGGCACCGGCGGCGATGGCAAACATACCTTCAACATTTCCACTACGGCCGCATTTGTGGTGGCCGGCGCCGGCGCAAAAGTAGCCAAACATGGCAACCGCGCCGCCAGCAGCAAATCCGGTTCCGCCGATGTGTTGCTGGCCCTGGGTGGCAATCTGGACCTGACTCCGGCGCAGGTGGCCGACTGCGTGGCCGAAGTAGGCATTGGCTTTTTGTACGCCGTTCACCATCACCCGGCCATGCGTTTTGCGATTGGGCCGCGCCGGGAAATCGGCCAGCGTACCATCTTCAACCTCCTGGGACCGCTCACCAATCCCGCCGGGGCGACGCACCAATTGATTGGCGTGTACAGCCCGGCACTGACGGAACCGTTAACGGCCGTATTGGGCAAATTGGGCAGCAAGGCCGCTTATGTGGTCCACGGCGCAGATGGCTTGGATGAGCTTTCGACCACCGGCGTCAACCGCGTCAGCTATCTGCGGGATGGCGTCGTGCATACCCGCGAATTGGACCCGCAGGCGTTGGGCCTGGCGCGGGCGACCATTGACGACATGCTGGGCGGGACGCCGCAAGAAAACGCCCAAATCACCCGCGCCATCCTCAGCGGCCAGGACCGGGGGCCGCGCCGCGACATCGTCCTGCTGAATGCCGCTGCCGCTCTGAGCGTAGCCGACGACGACCTGGCTGTGGGTCTGGCAAAAGCGCGTGACTGTATTGATAACGGCCGTGCCCTGGCAACCCTGGAAGCATGGATAACCAAAACGAACAGCTTTACTCGAGATTAGAGATTAGTGATTAGAGACTGGGGATTCAATTGAGCGTAACCAATGTAGCCAAACGCCGAGGGACCATCCTCGATGAAATTATGACTTTCCACCGGGAGAATTTGCCCAAGGTGATGCGCGCTGTGCCCTTAGAGAACGTGCGCGCCTTCGCCATGACTGCGCCGCCGCCCAATGATTTTGATGCCGCGCTGCGTAAGCCGGGCGTTTCCCTCATCGCTGAATGCAAAAAAGCGTCACCGAGCAAGGGACTGTTGGTTTCCAAGTACAATCCGGTGTTTCTGGCGCGGGCTTATGTGCAAGGCGGGGCGCGAGCGATTTCTGTACTCACCGACGGCCGTCACTTTCAAGGTTCCCTGGAACACCTGCGCGATGTCCGCCAGTCGGTCGGTTCGCAGAAAATCCCGGTGCTGCGCAAGGATTTCATCTTCCATCCGTATCAGGTCTATGAGGCGCGGGCCGCCGGGGCGGATGCCATCTTGCTGATAGCGGCTGTTCTCGGCGAAACCGACCTGCGTGACTTGCTGAGTCTGACGCACCAACTGGGCATGAATGCCCTGGTGGAAGTGCATACCGAAGCCGAACTGACGAAGGCGCTGTCGGTAGGACCGCGCATTATCGGTGTGAACAACCGCAATTTGCAGACGTTTGAAGTAGATTTTGCCAATACTGCGCGATTGCGCCAACTGATCCCTGAGGGGGTGGCGGTGGTGGCGGAAAGTGGGCTGAAAACGGCCGTAGACGTGCGCGCCATGCGCGACATGGGCGTGGATGCGATTTTAGTGGGCGAAACCCTGGTAAAGAGCAAAGACCTGGTTGCCACCGTTAAAAGCCTGGTCGCCGCCGGTTCACCCCGCTAATTTGGCGTATCAGGCGATTTTGATAAGAAGTCTCAATTCCGCTAAAATGGGAGCTATTATGGAAGAGCAACTCGTGCAACTTAGTTCGGCATTGGCCGGACACGGCCATCGGCTCACCTCAGCCCGGCGGGCGATTCTGGCGGCGCTGGTCACTTGCGGCGGCCACGTTACCGCCGACGATCTGGTGGAGCGCGTGCATCAGCAGGCTCCCAACGTCGGCCGCATGACGGTATATCGCACGCTGGAATTGTTGTGTCAGCTTAACCTCATTCGTCCGGTATACCAGGGCACCGGCGCGGCCCATTTTATCTTGCTGCATCACGGCCATCATCATCATTTGATTTGCGGCGTCTGCAATCAGGTCATTGAGTTTGATGATTGTGTATTGGCGGGTATCGAAGAGGTCGTCGGCCAGCGCTTTAACTTTGACGTTCAGGGGCATTTGCTGGAATTTTATGGCCTGTGCGAAAATTGCCGAAACTGATTCCCCTCATCACAGTGGCGGATAACACCAGTCCCGATTGATTTGTATAGACTACAAGAGCCTTTGCGGCGTTTTGTAGTCATTGGCGATATTGCCCTTCGCGCCAGATCGGCATAAAATGATCGCCAAGACGACCCGACAGATGCCCAATTTGTTAACGATATGACATACCACCGGTATGTCTTTTTTGTGGACAGCGTGCCGGACGCCCCAAAATCCGATTGACGATAAGAGGTTTTCATGATGATTCAAGAATGGCCGCGCATGTGGCGGCGAGAGTTTGCCGGTTATAACAGGTCCACGCTGCAAAAAGATGTGTTGGCGGGCATTACGGTGGCGGCGGTGGCCCTGCCGCTGGCGTTGGCGTTTGGCGTCGCTTCTGGGGCAGATGCGGCGGCGGGATTGGTAACGGCCGTTCTCGCTGGCGTCGTCATTGGCTTATTGGGCGGCGCGCCTTACCAGATTTCCGGTCCAACCGGGGCCATGTCGGCCGTGCTGATCGTCCTGGTCAGCCGCTATGGCTTGCAAGGCATGTGGTTAGCCGCACTGTTGGCCGGGATCATGCTCACCCTCCTGGGCATTTTCCGCCTGGGGCGCGTCGTTGCCCTCATTCCCAGCCCTGTTATCTCCGGCTTCACCAGCGGCATTGCCATCATCATCGCCCTGGGGCAGCTCGATAACTTCCTGGGTGTCAAAACCCCAGCCGCCGAAAATGTCATCGAGAAGCTGCGCTATTACGTCGAAAACGGCGTCAACCCCAACCCCCAGGCCATGATCCTGGCCCTGCTTGTCATGGGCGTGATGATCGTCTGGCCCCGTTTCAAGTTTGGGCAGCGCGTCCCCGGCTCCCTGGTGGGCATAATCCTGGCGACGGTGATCGCCGTCGTGGCCCATTGGGATGTCCCGGTGATTGGGGCGATTCCGCGCACCATCTTGCTGGAAAACCGGCTCAGCCTCACCCAAATCCCCTGGTCGGATTTGAGCAATCTCATCGTACCGGCCATGTCCATTGCCGCCCTGGGAGCCATCGAAAGCCTGCTCTGCGGCGCGGTAGCCGGCAATATGACCGGCATCCGCCTGAACAATAACCTGGAATTGATCGCTCAGGGCGTGGGCAACATGCTGATCCCGCTGTTTGGCGGCGTGCCAGCGACGGCGGCCATCGCCCGCACCAGCGTCAACATCAAGAGCGGCGGCGTCACGCGAGTGGTACCGATTTTGCATGGGGTGGTTTTGCTGTTGGCGGCGCTGCTGCTGGCCGGAATAATCGGCCGGGTTCCATTGGCGGCGTTGGCCGGTGTGTTGTTGGTCACGGCCTGGCGTATGAACGAGTGGCACACCATCCGCTTTTACTTCAGCCATCGCCTGAGACATGCCATCATTGCCTTTGCTATCACCCTGGTGGCCACGGTGGTGCTGGACCTGACGCAGGCCATTTTGATTGGCTTTGGCATCAGTACGCTTATTTTTATGGCGCAGATGAGCGAACTGCAAATATCGCGCAAACCGGTGGAGGTAGAGCGGCTGACGGAATTGGGCCAACAATTTGTCTTTCCGGGGTATGACGTGGCGGTTTATTATCTCAGTGGACCGCTCTTTTTTGCGGCTGCCCGGCGCTTGCTGGAGTTTGTGGAAAGCCACGACGAACCGGGAGCGACCCTCATTTTGTCTATGCGGGGCGTGCCGCTGATTGACGCTACTGGCGTAGAAGTGATTCGGGAGTTGGTACAGCGGCAGCGGCAGGGTGGCGGCGACGTGCTGCTGTCTTCGATGGATGATCGGGTACGGCTGTTGTTGGAGCGGGCTGATGTGCTGACCGAATTGGGGCTGGACCACGTCTTTTGGAGTGCGGATAAGGCCATTGCGGCGTTGGGCGCGGTGGCGGTGGGGGAAGAGGTAACGGCCGTTCCCGAAGCGCCTATCATGGAATCCATTATGATCGCTCCCTTTGCCGAAAAGATGGAAAAAGGGAGCAATGTGGCGCATGGTTCTCAAGAAGTTCCATAAACGTGACGCACTGGCTTAGATTGGCGGTTGGTTGGTTGGTTCCCGGACACTGACAAACAAACGTCACGCTCTACCACAAGGCGCGAAAAAAGGGCGACCCGGCACATAGGACGCCCTTTTTTCTTCTACATGGCAAAAGTCGTAACTATCAGCCGGTGACCGGCAGGCTGGATAGTTGTACGTTGGTGAAGAGGTAGTTGGCGTTGACCCAACCTACCAGACCATTCCCTAGACGGACCTGCACCCACGGGGGGACAACGGCCGTTGCGCTGCGCCCAATCAGCGTGACGCCGGTTCCGTTGCCAATGGTTGCCAGGGTGGGATAGGCCAGACCTGGGCCGGAACGGACATTCAGCGCCCCAGTCGTGACCACGGCGTTAAAAGCCACCGGCGGCGTTGTGCCGCCCACAACCGGCAAATTGGTGATGGGCACAGTGGGCTGCACCAGATTGCTGTTTACCCAACCGACGATGCCGTTGGGCGTACGAATCTGCACCCAGGTGGCGTCGGCGGTGCGACCTAACAGCGTGACGCGAGTCCCCTGGTAAACCACTTCCAAAATGCCGAAATTCAGGCCAGGCCCGGAGCGCACGTTGAGCGCGCCGGTATTGACCAGGGCGGTCGCCGTCGGGGGTGTGGTGGTGGAGCCAT
>CALFEW010001078.1 GCA_937958365.1 uncultured Chloroflexota bacterium
CGGCTGCACCCAGCCCAACGTCCGCAAATAACGCGCCCCATACAGGCAGTCTTGCGTATCGCCCACGCCCCAATCGTTGTAATTGGCGTGTTCAAATTCCACGCCATAGCCGGTACTGCCACGGAAATTGGGAGCGATGAAAGTGTAACCCTTGGCAACCAGGTATTGGGTAAATGGCTCCCAGAAAAACTGCCACTGGTCGGTGGGGCCGCCATGTGGGCGCAGGATGGCTGCGCCGTTGGGCCGCGCCGGTTTGTAGAGGAAGGCGGGGATTTCACGGCCGTCGTAACTCTGGTAGCTGATGCGCTCTGGCGTGGTTTGGGGCAGGCAGGCCAGCGCGGGCGGGTTGGAGAAGGTCAGTTGCGTTATCGCGCCACCGGGCACTGCGACGCGGTAAAGGTCGGGCGGGGTGGTGGCGTTTTCGTACTCGACGGTGAGATACGCGCCATCGGGCGACCAGCAAGGACGCGAGTAGACGCCTTCGCCGGTGCGCAAATCGGTGATGTCGCCGGTGTCAGCGTCAATCAGGGCCAGATCCAGCGCGCCGCCGCGGTTGATGGTAGCGGCGAGGGCACGGCCGTTTCCCGCCCAAACCATCTCCCCCACATCATGCCCCAAATGGGTGAGCTGCCGTTCGCCGGAACCATCGGGCCGCACCAGCCATACCTGGTTGAAGTTGGGGCGCTGCGAGAGGAAAGCCAGCCATTCGCCATCGGGCGACCAGCGGGGCGACCAGCTTTTTTGTTTGGGCGCGCCGCTGAGCGAGCGCACCTGTCCAGTTACCACTTCCACCAGGCGCAGGTCCAGGCGATTGAGGTCGTTGAGCGGGCGGTGAACGTAGGCGACGAAACGGCCGTCGGGCGACGGCCGTGCGTCGAAATCATCGCCATCTTCGCCGGTGGTCAGGGCGCGGGGCCAGCTTCCGTCACGGTCGGTGAGCAGCAGCTTGGCACAATCATAGCGCGACACGCCGATGATCAGCCGCTGGCCGTCGGGCATCCAGACCGGCGCAAAGGCAGCATCGGTGAAGTCGGTGAGTTTTTTAGCCAATCCGGCGCCATCGGCGGGGGCCAGGTGGACGTGGTTGTCCATGGTGAAGGCGAGGAAACGGCCGTTCGGCGACCACTGCGGCGGGCTGTCCGTCCAGGAGACGGACGATTTGCGCCCCACCGTCACGCGGCGCGGCCAGCCGCCGGCCGCCGGAACCGTGTAAAGATTGGTCTCGCCGTCGCGCT
>CALFEW010001079.1 GCA_937958365.1 uncultured Chloroflexota bacterium
AAAAAGGCGCTGCTCTGAAAGGAGCAGCGCCTTTACATAAAGGAGGAATCGAAATGTTATCCGTTGACTTTGATGGCGATTTGTTTGGGCTTTACTTCTTCAGCTTTGGGCACGTTCAGGATCAAGACGCCATTTTGATAGGTGGCTTCTACGCTTTCGGCATTGACGTCTACCGGGAAGCGCAGGCTGCGGCTGAAACGGCCGTAATGACGTTCGCGCAGGTGGTAGTGGGCTTCTTCAACAGTCTCATCGGCGCGGGTTTCGCCTTGAATTGTCAAGACATTGTCTTCCAACGTGATGTTCAAATCGTCGGCGTTGATGCCCGGTACGGAAGCCTTGACGGTATATCCATCCGCGTTCTCGGTGACGTCCAGGGGCATTACCCAGTTGCGTGGAGCTTCCCAGTTGGTCATCGGCGCATTGAAAAATCGGTCAAATTCATTCAATAAATTACGTGAAGGGTTCCAACGTACTAAAGTTGTCATGGTTTTGTTACCTCCCAAGGTATGTTTTATGTTTATCAGTGTATCCGTTCGTGATCCTGTGTTTGATCGTTACGATGCTATTTTGCTTGAGCTGTATAAGAAATACATATGACCAACGTTGGAGCAATATCATTTTGGCGTAAGAGAAACGTTAGCGACCCGACCGGACAGTACCGGGGTTCTGAAACTATCGTACTACAGACAAATAGTGAACCAGTTTTGTAAACTATGGACAGTTGCATTGTACTGGTTGGTTGGTTAGGTTAAGTTTATGCGGGATAGGGTGTACCCAATGACATTTATTCTTATTTTTGCCACATCATTGATGATTGCCACAGCCTTCACTGTCGCCACCTGTATGCTTTCTGCCCAACACGGTCAACGCGAGTCTCTGATTAAAGTGTACGTCGAATAAACAAGTTGGGTACATTCATCGTTTATTAACAGGGCTGCCTCCTTCCTGTCATAGTCAATAGGATTTTGTATTTGTAAAAGAGAACGGCCGTCTTCCCCAAGACGGCCGTTCTCTTTTACATTTCATATTGCCTGGCTGCGGCAGCTATTAACCGTATACCGTATACCGTATTCCGTATTCCGTATTCGGTATTCCGTAGGGCGCACCTCTGCTAAACGCCATCGGAATACGGCATACGGATTACGGATTACGGATTACGGATTACAGGCACTATCTATCGCGCAACGAGCGCTCATAACGCCAGATCCACAAATGCCGCATGACCGGATCGCCGGTCTGAACGGCCGTATTCTCCCGCCAAAACTCCTCCTCTGGCAGCCCGGCCACCGCCGCTTCAATCGTGTGAAACGTGTATTCCGTCACCAGGCCTGGATACGACAGCGAATCGGTCGTTTCCTTCCGGCAGCGATAGGTATCTGGCAAAAAGGAAACGGCCGTGAGGGGCAGGCCCAGCTCTTCTTGCAAACAGCGCGTGGCGGCTTGCAGGTACGTCTCGCCGGGCTTGATTTTTTCGGAGGGGGGCTGGTTGCGGAAGCGGCGACGGCCGTTTTCCATTTCCTGCTCCGCCTCGATCAACACTTGCCGCCCACGGCGAATGTAAATCTGGACGACGTCCACCAACCGGCGTGGTGGATCATCCCGCATGTAGATTTCGCCGCTGGCGTATTCTTCCCACAAATTAGCTACGCTTTTGGCGTTGCCTTCTGCCCACAAAGTTGTATCAATCTGGCTGTCGGTCAGCCACTCGATTAAATCGGTAATTGTATGAAAAGGTTTCACGTAGTATGGCTCGTAGGACGATGAGGCCAGGAGAGGGTAGCATATGAGTGAACGGCCGTGAGGGTGACTGAGTTTAAGATTTTGCCATTATGATACCGCCAAACCGGGCTAAAGTTCAAGTCAGGTGAGGAGATGCGCTTCATAACGGGCCAGGTTGGCGGCAAAATCCCGGCGGCCCAGACCCAGGCGCACGTGCCCATCACCATAACCCAGGCAACTGCTGGGCAGCAGCAAAATCCCTGCTTTGGCCGCCAATTCGTGGCAGTAGGTTGTCGCCGAGGGTACGTTCAACCCTACCAGAGCCACCGAACCGGCCAACGGCCGTCGCCAGTCGAACAACTGCGGCCAACGGGCAAAAAATGGCTCGGCCGCGCCCAGGTTGCCGGTGATGATGGCGCGGTTGCGGGCAACCAGTGGCTCGTGGGCGCGCAGAGCGACCTGAGCCAGATATTCGCTGGGACCGGGCGGGCAAATGGTGGTGTAATGTTTCCAGTTGATCAGCCGCTCACGCAGGTCGGCGTCCCGAATGAGCAGCCAGCCGGAGCGCAAACCGGGCAGTCCATGCACTTTGGAGAGGCCGGATAGGACGATGGCGCGTTCGTACAGGGTGGCTGCCGAGGGCAAGGTTTCCCGCCCCGGCAGTTCCAGGCCACGATACATTTCGTCGCAGAAGAGCCAGGTTCCATGCCGCCGGGCAATGGCGATGATGGCCTGCAATTCGTCCGGCGTGGGCAGCAGGCCGGTCGGATTGTGCGGGAAATTGACGATGAGCAGGCGCGTCTGGTCGGTGACGAGTTGTTCCAGGTGGTCGAGATTGAGACGCCAACGGCCGTTTTCCCCCTTTTCCACCTCCCACTTGCTCACATTACCCGTCACGTGTTCCGCCAGATTCAGCAGCGAATCATACGCCGGGGTCAGGACCACCACATGGTCGCCGCGTTCGAGCAGTGTGTGCAGCGCCAGGAAAATGCCTTCCTCCGGAGCCGTCACCACCACCACATCGTCAGGCGATACAGCCAACTCCCCGCCGAAAAACTCGCGCCTATGCGCGTCCAGCCGCGTCTCATTTCCCCCGGCATAGAGGGCGGCGATTTGCGCCCGCAGCGCCGGGTTGCCCTGCGATTCGGTGTAGCTCAGGCGCAAATCCAACAGGTTGTCGGGCGGCTCACCGGCCAGAGCCAGCAGTTCGCCTACCGTCATCGTCTCGCAATCCGATGCACACAACATGTGCGGCGTGGTAAATTCATACACGGCAAAAAATTGCTCAATGGTAAAAGGGGCAATGTGCATATAACCTCCATCATGATCCGTAATCCGTAATCCGTAATCCGTAATCCGTAATCCGTATTCCGAAATCCGAAATCCGAAATCCGAAATCCGAAATTCTCC
>CALFEW010001080.1 GCA_937958365.1 uncultured Chloroflexota bacterium
ACGGATTACGGATGACGTAACCCAGGTGAACGACAAGAAAAAGGAGGCGGTTGGCATGACGTTGAAAGTTGGTTTGTTGGTGGGGCGGGAATGGTCGTTTCCGCCGGCGTTTATTGATGAGGTGAACGGCCGTAACGCCGGCGTCGTCGCTGAGTATGTCAAATTAGGCGGTACACGCATGGCTGATCCCGGCGAATACGCCGTCATCGTGGACCGGATTTCCCATGAAGTCCCTTACTACCGTTCTCATTTAAAGAACGCCATGCTGCAAGGGACAACAGTCGTCAACAATCCCTTCATGTGGACGGCCGACGACAAATTTTTCGAGGCGTCACTGGCGACAAAACTGGGCGTCGCCAGCCCCAAAACGGTGGTCCTGCCCAACAAAGAATACGTGCCCGGCATCGTCCACAATGAAAGCCTGCGCAACCTGGTCTTCCCCCTGGATTGGGCCGCGCTGGTAGATTACGTCGGCCTGCCGTGCGTGCTAAAAGACGCCCACGGCGGCGGCTGGAAAGAGGTTTACATCTGCCACACCATCGAAGAATTGTGGCACGCCTATGACCAATCCGGCCTGTTGACGATGGTGCTGCAAGAGTTTATCGAGTGGGACCATTACGTGCGCTGCATGTGCCTGGGCCAGGAACACGTTTTGCCGATGAAGTATGATCCGAAAGCGCGCAAATACCACGTAGAACACGAGCATCTATCGCCAGAATTGGGCGCGCGGGTCGTGGGCGACGCCCTGAAGCTGGTGCGGGCGCTGGGCTACGACATGAACACGGTGGAATTTGCCGTTCGCGATGGCGTCCCCTACGCCATTGACTTCATGAATCCGGCCCCGGACATGGACGTGAATTCGCTGACGCCGCACTATTTTTCCTGGTGCGTCAGCCACATGGCCGACATGGTGATTGACCTGGCGAAAAATCCGCGCCCGCAAGTGACAGAAACGCGCTGGAGCGCTTTGTTTTGAGCAGGTGATGCGGTGAGCGAGCAATCCGTCACCCCGACACCCGCTCATTTTCGGAGGAAGGCATGGCATTGACAGAGGCAATCAAAACGTATCACGATCTACTCACGGACAACCTGGCGGCCGAGTCGCAAGGGCAGTTGGATGATCAGTTGCAGCGGCGGGGATTGTATTTTGGCACACGGCCGTTATGCACTGTCTTGCGTCCCCGGTTTTTAACCCCGGACCAGTTTACGTTTTTGCGCCGGGCGATACGGCCGTTGCTGCGCGGCTTTGACAAAATTTCCCGGCGCGCCGTCGAAGACGCCGCCTTTCGCCAGCATTTTGGCCTGTACGACTGGGAAGAAGAATTGGTGCAGGTCAACCCCGGTTACAGCAGCCACACCCCGCTTACCCGCCTGGATGCTTTCTACGTCACCGAAAACAACGAACTGCGCTTCACCGAATACAACGCCGAAGTGCCGGCCGCCTCGGCTTACAACGACGTGCTGAACGCCGTGTTTTATGGCCTGCCGGTGATGGGCGCGTTTATGAGTGAATACGTGGTACGGCCGTTGCCCACCCGCCACAGCGTCATGCACGTGTTGCTGGACATGTACAAGGAATGGGGCGGGCAGGAACGCCCGCGCATCGCCATCCTGGATTGGGTAGACGTGCCCACCCGCAGCGAGTTTGAACTGTTTACCCAATATTTTGGCAGCCAGGGGTATGAAAGCCGGATTATTGACCCACGCGAGACGGAGTATAAAAACGGCCGTCTCATGGCCGGCGACTACCACATCAACCTCATCTACAAGCGCGTCCTCATCACCGAACTCATAGACCGCTGCGGCCTGGATTCGCCCATCGTCCACGCCGTGCGTGATGGCGCCGTCTGCATGGTCAACCCCTTCCGCTGCAAAATGCTCTACAAAAAGCTCAGCCTGGCCGTCCTCAGCGACGAACAAAACGCCGACATGTTCAGCGAAGAAGAACAACGCGCCATCAAAGCCCACATCCCCTGGACGCGCCGCGTCGAAGAACGCCATACCACCTACGGCGGCCTGCCCGTAGATTTGGTCCCCTTCATCCACAAATACCAGGACCAACTGGTCCTGAAGCCCAACGACGATTACGGCGGGCGCGGCATTGTTCTCGGCTGGCAAACCAACAAGAGCGGCTGGGAGAAAGCGGTGCAAGAAGCGCTGCAAACGCCCCACATCGTCCAGGAGCGCGTCGTCATTCCTGAGGAACCTTACCCCAGCTTTGTCAACGGCGAACTGAAAATTTATGATCGGATGTTGGATACTGCGCCTTTTATTTTTTACGGCAATTATGTAGATGGCTGCCTGACCCGCCTTTCCACCGACCCGCTGCTCAATGTTTCGGCCGGCGGCGGCTCCACCGTACCCACGTTTGTGGTCGAAAAACGTTAGCTGTA
>CALFEW010001081.1 GCA_937958365.1 uncultured Chloroflexota bacterium
CATGCTGCCAGACGCTAACGCGGTGGCTTTGCTGCAAACGGCCGTACCGCAACCCATCCCCCCCACCGCCATTGTCGCCAACCGGCAAACGCCTACGGCCGCACCCCCAAACGCGCCCGGTGCGCTCAGCGCACCCCACGTCCTGGCTAAAGCTATCGCTCCCGCCGGCCAAAACGATGCACCCCGGCCCGTCTGGACCATCACCCCCACGCCCACGCCCACGCCCACACCAACGCCCACCCTGGTTCCCACGTTCATCAGCCCGCAAAACCCGCAGGTGGGGCAACGGCCGTTTGGCGTCGGCCCCAATGACCGCTGGATAGACGTCAATCTCAGCACACAAACCCTCAACGCCCATGAAGGCAGCAGCGCGGTTTACACCACCCTCGTTTCCAGCGGTGTCGCCAACTACCCCACCGTCACCGGCATGTTCCGCATTTACCTCCGCTACCCAAGCCAGACCATGAACGGCTACTTGCTGGGCTACGACTATTACCTGGAAAACGTGCCCTACGTGATGTACTTTTATGAAGACTACGCGCTGCACGGCGCGTACTGGCACAACAACTTCGGCTACCCTATGAGCCACGGCTGCGTCAACCTGGACGAACCCGACGCCGCCTGGCTCTACGATTGGACCACCTACGGCACAGTTGTGAACGTACACTATTAGGCGTGTTCCGTATTCCGTAATCCGTACACCGAATACGGAACACGGAATACGGAACACGGAATACGGAACACGGAATACGTCTCCCCCTTTCTGTTATAATCCGCCCAACATGGCAAACATCTCCAACCAATGGGCGCGCTGGCTGCCGCTGCCTTTCCTGCTGATTTTTTTTGCGCTGGGTGTGCATACGGCCGTTTCCCTCTCCCCCACCATGGACGAACCTGTCCACCTGCTGCGCGGCGCTGCGCTGTGGCAAACCGGTGACACCCGCCTGCAATACGAACACACCCCCCTCGCCCATTGGACCATCGGCGCGCTGCTCACTCTGGCCGACGACCTGCCCACCATCAGCCAACTGCCCGATTGGGAAACCGTGCAGCACATCCCACTGACCGAACAATTTCTCTGGCTGGCCGCGCCACGCCCCAACGTAGACCGCGCCTTCTTCCTGGGACGACTCGCCATCCTGCTGACCGGCGTTTTGGGTGGGGCCGTGCTGGCCCGTTGGGCGCGGGAACGGCTGGCCCGGCCTGGGCCGCTGGTCGTGTTAACGTTGTTCGCCTTCTCGCCCAATTTGCTGGCCCACTTCTCCCTGGCGACCACCGATGGCCTGCTAACGGCCGTTTACCCAACCGCCATCTTCACCTTGTGGCGCTACTGGCAACGGCCGTCGCGCAGTCGCTGGCTGCTGGCTGCCCTCGTCCTGGGGCTGGCCCTGACCGCCAAACTCACCGCCCTGATCCTGCTGCCGGTCGGCCTGCTGCTTAGCTACGCCAGCTATTGGCAAAACGGCCGTTTAGGCAAGTGGTGGCAGCCGGGCCTGCTGTGGCTCTCCATGCTGCCCGTCGCCGGACTGGTCATCTGGGCATTGTATGGCTTTGAACTACGGCCGTCCGGGGCCATCACCCTCCCTCTGCCCGCCGCCACCTATCTCAACAGCCTGCTCGATTTGCTCCTACACGCCGGGGCCGGCCACGAAGCCTTCCTGCTCGGCCAATTGTCCGAATCCGGCTGGTGGTCCTATTTCCCCATCGCCTTTGGCCTCAAAACGCCTGTCGTCACCTTGCTCCTGCTGGCCGTCGCCCTGGTTTTGCTCACCACCCATCGCCTGTGGGGACATACCATCTATTTCTGGCTGCCCGCCCTGGCCCTGTTCCTGGTGGCCGTCGCCGGACGGCTCAACATCGGCTATCGCCACATCTTACCGGCGCTGCCGTTTGTATGGCTGCTGGTGGGCGAAACGGCCGTTTACTGGCAAACCCGCCGCGCCACCCGGCTGATCCTGCTGCTGCTGCTCGGCTGGTACGCCGCCGCCGGACTGCGCCAGACCCCGCACGCGCTGGCCTACTTCAACGAGTTGGTCGGCAGCCAGGGCTACCGCACCCTGGGCGATTCCAACCTGGATTGGGGGCAAGATTTGTGGGCATTGGCCGATTATCTGGCCGCCAATCCCGGCGCGCAGTACAGCTACTTTGGTCCGGTAGACCCGGCCTGGATTGGCGTGACGGCACGGCCGTTAGAAGAGTCTTCTGCCTTCCAACTCGCCAATCCCACCCCTGGCCGCTACGCGCTCAGCGCCAGCCACCTCCAGGGCCTGCGCCTCACCGACCATGACCTCTTCGATTGGTTCCGCCGCCAACAGCCCACTGGCAGCCTGGGCGGTTCTATCCTGCTCTATGACGTGGCGCAAACGCGCCGCGGAACCTGGGTAGCCCAATGCCTGGACCCAGGGCCGATTTTGCCGGAAACGGCCGTGCCCCACATCCTCGGCCCCGGCGACTACCGCCTGGTCTTTTTTGACTGCGCCAACGGCTGGGTGCTGCCCAACGACGGCCCCGGCTGGTACATCCTGCCACAGCGCGAAAGCTGGCCCGCCGCCGCCTGGTGGCCGGACCACCTCTCCCTGGTCTACAAACACGACGCCGCCGGCGATTCGCCCTCCTACAACGTGTTTTATTGGGACGGCCAGCCCAATGTCGTGGCTGACTGGACATCCGGGCCACAAACGGCCGTTCTCCCCAACGGAACCATCACCGATTTGCCGCTGAGTTTTGGCGAAACGGCCGTGCTCACCCGCGACCGGCTCGATGGGTTGGATTGGTGCACAGGCTGGCAGGTTATGGCGGAAACGGCCGTCCCCCTCGCCGCCGCCGGGCATCTCAATACC
>CALFEW010001082.1 GCA_937958365.1 uncultured Chloroflexota bacterium
GATTTGATGCCGCGCAACATAGATCGCCGGGTGGAGATTTTGTTTCCGGTGGAAGACCCGCAAAAGCGCCGCCGAATTGTGCAGAATATCCTGGAAGTATATTTGCGGGATACGGCCAAAGCGTGGATTTTGCAGCCAGACGGCCGTTACCTCTCCGCGGCTACCACTGAAGACAACAAGCCGCTTTTTAACAGCCAGATGTGGTTTTTGAACGGCCGTTTTAGCAGCCTTGACGACTAATTCTGCTGACCTCTGCTTACCACACCTGCGCCCCCAATAACACCGCCACAAACCAGATGAGAAAATCATACTTCATCAACTGGCTCAGGCGCTCCAACTGCGCCCCTGTGCGGTAACGGTTCACCTTCACCAAAATGTAAACAATCACCGGGTAAACGCCAAACACGACGACGTAGGCGTAAATCGGACTGTAGACTCGGAAAAGGTAAGGCAGCATCATCATTCCCAGCGTCGCCCAGGCCAGCACAAAAAAGAGGATCCGCGCCGGACGCCGCCCCCAGACTGTGGAAATCGTGCGGCATTTTTGCCGCAAATCTCCCTCGTAATCGGCCATGGTTTTCAGCACCTCGCGGCCCATGATGGCCGTGAAGATAATGACCGCCAGCCACAACGACGGGATGACGTTACCGGCGGCCACACCGCCAAACACAGCGCTCAACGCCGAGATAAAGGCAACGGTCGCATTCCCCAACAACACGGTGCTTTTTAAGCGCCAGGAATAGACGTACAACAAAACGGCCGATGACAGGGCAATGATAAAAGCGGGCAGGTTAATAAACGCGGCAACAACGACAGACAAACCGGCGGCGACGAAAGAAAAAACCAGGACGACACGTGGACTGACCATACCAGCCGGTAACGGCCGTTGCGGTTGGTTAATCTTATCTATCTCAATGTCCATATAATCGTTCCAGGCGTTGGCGGCCGACGAAATCAGCAGCGTAGCCAGGGTAGCCAGTAAAATATTCAGCCACTCCCCTGTGCCAGCCACATATCCGCCCAGCACCACCGCCAAAGCCCCGGACAGCGTTGATAAGGGGCGACTGATTTTATAAAGTCCCTTTATTTGTTTCATCCATGCTCCTTCATCTTCTTACCATTCATCCTGCTTTGACGAGTGCAGCCTGATCCACTACTCTTAACCCTCAACAGGTAAAATAGATACAATATCCATCCTATGATTATCAGCAGCAAAAATGAAAAAGTGAAATATGTAAGCCGATTGCAGGCCGAACGCCGTTTCCGTTGGCGCGAACAGGCGTTTGTGGTGGAAGGCACACGCTGGCTTGCAGAGCTGGTGGAGTATGGACACCCCTTAAAAGGTGTCTTTTGTACCGAAGATTGGCTGAATATAGCCAATCAGGCCGCCATTTTACAGCAAGTCCAGGCTCCTGTACAGCCTGTCAGCCCGGAAGTAATGGCGGCGATGAGCGATACGGACACGCCGGCCGGCGTTCTGGTTGTCGCCGAAATCGCTCCCCGGCTACTCCCATCGCAGCCATCGCTGTTGTTGATTTTAGACAGCGTGCAAAACCCGGGCAACCTGGGCACGATGCTGCGCACGGCCGCTGCCGCCGGCGTCGAAGGGGTAATTTTAGGGCCGGGCTGCGTAGACCCCTACAATCCTAAGGTGCTGCGCGGCAGCATGGGCGCACACCTGCGGCTGCCTGTTCAGGCGTTGGATTGGGCAGAAATCCAGCCGCTGCTGGTGGGTTTGACGGTATGGCTGGCGGATGTGGCCGATGGGGTGGCATATACGGCCGTTCCCTGGCGTTCTCCCTCCGCGCTGATCATTGGCAGCGAAGCGTGGGGGGCAGGTAGTGAGGCGCTGGAAGTGGCGCACGGCCGTTGCACCATCCCCATGCACGCCGCCACCGAATCTCTCAATGCCGCCCTGGCCGCCGGTATTATCCTCTTTGAAGCTGCCCGGCAAAGACGCCAGAGCTAAACGTCAGGCGCTGCCGGCAAACCTTCAGGAGATGCCAAACCTCCCAAAGCTGCCGCTGGCGGCGTTTCGGCCATCGCTTGCAAAGCTTGCTGCACCTTGTCCTGACCCACCTGCTGCACCAGAAAATAGGCGATGGACGCTTTCTGGTTCGCTTCCCCGGCGTCCGGGCTGGCTGCTGCGGCCTGTGCCACCCATTCCCGAACTTTGGGATCGTCTGTCAGGCTGTTGGTCAGCGTCACCAGATCGGTCAACGAGTAGTTGTTAATCAACTGCCAGACCAGCTTTTCTTGCGTCACCCGGCGTGGCGTGGTTTCTGCTGCTTCTGTCATAGCCTGACTGAGAAGCATTTCCACATAAGCAGGGCCGCCGTTTTCCAGAATGGTCAAAGCCATGCTGTTGCGGGCGAACTGCTCCGGCGCTTTCGGGTCAATGAGCGTTTGTAGCTGCTCCATGCGCAGCTTTTCTTCTTCGGCCGTCAGGGTGGCCCGCGCAATAATCGTGTAATAGGCGATGTCGTACAGTTCGGCAATGGTGGGGTAATAGTCTAAAAGGTGCGTAACGGCCGTGCGCCGGTTCTTCATCAATTCCAGGTCAATTTGCGTCCGACACAAGTGCTGAAACTGTTCATACAGCCAGCCCAAATTCAAGCTCACTTCGTGCTCGCCTGCCCCATCGCTGCCCATAGACCGCGCCAACACAAAGCGCGTCCGAATAATCGCCTGAAAACCCACGCCCACCCCAATAACCAACAACACCGGATTTGTCGCTGGCATCGTGACACGCGCAATAATTAAAGCCAGAATAGCGGCTACCACATTAACCAACACCAACACCTGCGCCCATTTGGTTTGCAGCGCCTCGCGCGGATAGGTCGGAAACGTCGAGGCCAGTTCGGCAATGGCTACCACTGTGCCCAACAGCGCTACCCCCAAATAGGGCGCTACGATGGTCAGCACGGCCCGCAGCTCACTATGAGCGACCGGAGCCCAGGCTGGCGTGGTGAGTGTATCACTGGGGAAAAGTAGAAAGATGCAAAAAATCAGAAGAATGACGCCAATAAAAGCGAGACCAAACCGTGCGGCGCGGCTCAATCCGGGAGAGTTGGCTGGCAGCGGAGGAGTCATCATAAATTATTCTTTTTGGTGCGGGGAGTGGTGACATCTAAATAAGAGCGGGCATCTTGGGTGATCGCTACCACCAGGCCATCCGGGCTGCGAGTGTCATTGCGCATCAAAACCATACCCGCGCTGGACAATGATTTTAGTACACTCAAGGTCTCACCGGGCAGCAGCCACGTTGATGCCGACACCTGACTGGGACTCATCGCGCCGCGTTCTTCCAGGGTTTGTAACACTTGCAGTTCTTTGTCTTCCAGTTGTATTTGTTTCATGGATTTTTGCCTCGAATATCTGGGTGGCATTTAACATTCATTCATCAATCAGCAATCACCGACAACCTTCAATGAACGCCAGTTCATCAGACATGATTATAACATAGAAAATCCAGCCCCGGATTATAGGCGTCGGTAGAAATTGATAGGCTGTAGCCGCTATGCGAGGCTTGACAACAAGGCGTGGCTGGGCTACCATATCGTTCGCTTTTGGGCCTGTAGCTCAGCTGGGAGAGCGCTACAATCGCACTGTAGAGGCCAAGGGTTCGAATCCCTTCAGGTCCACCAAAACCGGGTTTAAAAGCCCGGTTTTTCTTGACAATCGCATACATAAAAGCTGCGAACAGGAGTAGTAGGCGAGAAGAAATTGTCAATTGTGAATGGCCAATTGGCAATTGTGAATGATAGAGAGTCGCGCCATTGGCTGGAAGCGTGACAAAGAGTCGCCGAACTCGCCTGGGAGCTGCTGGGACGAAAGTTAACTGCTTAGTTTTCTCACAACTGTCAACTAACAACTAATCCCAGCCGATTCGCACTCGTTACGTGTTTAAGTGGATGGAACATCCATTTGCGATTTTGGATTGACGATTTAAGAATTGTGGGTAAAATTCCCACTCGTAAATCCGAAATCGCCAATCGGAATTCATTTTGGGCCTGTAGCTCAATTGGGAGAGCGCCACAATGGCATTGTGGAGGTCAAGGGTTCGAACCCCTTCAGGTCCACCTCATTTTCCATCAATCAGAGTGGTACCGCGGAAGCTCCTTTTCGTCTCTGAACGAAATAGGAGCTTTTTT
>CALFEW010001083.1 GCA_937958365.1 uncultured Chloroflexota bacterium
CCAGGGCAGAATAGCTCCGGTCGGCCGGTTCGGCGACCATCACCACCAGCAGCGTGTCTGAACCGCCGCAGTCCAGCCAGAGGTCATACTTGCCGGTGTAGACCGCATCGCTGTAATCGGCGCGCGGTCCGCCACTGGTGCAGTCGGAACTAAATTCAAAGGCATCCAGCAGTTCATCAACCGAAAGGTCGAACTGATCCGTCGCGCCAAAGAAGACGCCGGGCGTGGTCCAGGTGTTAAAGAAACCGTCCAGGTCCGGCGCGGCCGTCACGGACAGGCCAATCACCTCGCCGTCCAGCTCCCAGGCGCTGCCGTCTACGCTGCCCCAGGCGGTGGGGACTTCCAGCGTCATCAGGCCAGAATCGTCGGTAACGGCCGTATATTCAGGATAAGTCGTGTCGCTGCTGCCGGTGCTGGCGCTGTCGTCGTTGCTGGCTTCTTCTTCCAACGTTTGGGCGAAGGAGAAGGATTGTTCCAGGGCACGGCCGTTCAACTGCCCTTCCAACACCTCTTCCGTGTCAAAACGCAGCACTTCAATCGCCAATTTGTCGTCGGCGTCGTGGGTGCGCAAGATGTCGCAGTAATCGGCCATGCTGCCATCCACAGCCAGGATCAGGTTTTCCAGGCTGGTGATGATGTCGCCGCTCTCAACGCCGGCTTCATCGGCCGGGGAACCGGATTTGACCGAAGAGACCCAAATGCCGGAGATGCTTTGCCCATCGTTAACGGCCGTGCCGTTGACGCCAATGGACAGGAAATCATTCCCCTGGCGCAGCTGCTCAATCACCGGCAGCGCCTGGGCCTGGGCGATGGCAAAATATTGGTTGGTGCTGTCCGAACCGGCATAGTTGATGGCCACAATCTTGCCATCGCTCGTCAGCAAGGGGCCGCCGGAGTTGCCGGGATTAATCGTGGCGTCGTGTTCGATCACGTCATCCACCGACGCCCAACTGGTTTCGCCGGACGTACGCGCTTTGGAGACAATGCCCCGCGTGAGGGTGTATTCCGGGTCGCCCAGCGGGAAACCGGCGGCGTACACGTCCAGACCTACGCCCACAGAGCCATCGTACCACTCCAGGTAAGGATAGCCGTCGCCCTCAATGTCAATGACAGCCAGATCGGCGCATTCAGAGACGCCCAGGATGCGGGCATTGCGCGGGCTGCTTTCGCCGCCCACCCAGACTTGCAGCAACGCTGCGCCGGTGACGACGTGGTTGTTGGTGACGGCAATGCCGCTGGGGTCAATGATAAAACCGGAACCGCGCCCGGCGGCGTTGTAGAGGGTTCCCACTTCGGGATCCACAAACGTGCCTTCGGCTTCAATCTGGATAACGGCCGTTTTCACCTCTTCTAAACTGGCGACGCCGCCACTGGCGACGGCCGTTTCCGCTGTAGCTTCTGGCTGCGCTTCGGGGGTCGGTTCGACGGCCGTGTTACCCTGGGCCAGGCCGGCCGAAACGCGGAAAGGCAGCGACCGTACCGATTCGCCATTGAGGAACAGTTCCACCTGGTAATCGCCCGCCGGCCAGGGGCCATCGTTCGCCAGATCAAAGGTCAACGTCGCGCTGCCGCTGGTTAGCTCCACGTCGTCCAGAACGGTATTGGGATCCGCGCCGGTCACGGCAACGGCCGTCCACGACGCTTTTACTTTCGTATCCTCCGGCGCATTCGCCAGGTCCACAATCAGGTAAAACGTGTCATTCGGGCCAAACGTCGTCGTAGACGCCGCGCCCGACTCATCTTCGCTCAGACGGGCGTCGGCAATATTGGCGGTGCTGAAGCTAACCTCCTGACCGCCGCAGGCCACCAACCAAAAAAGCAACCCAAACAAGAAAACCTTGAAAAAT
>CALFEW010001084.1 GCA_937958365.1 uncultured Chloroflexota bacterium
GTCGGATTTCCTTGAACAGCATTGCCACCATCCTCTGGCAGAACATTCTGCCCATCTTCATCATTGCCGGTTTTGGTTATGCTTTACAGCGCTGGCAAGTTGTTGATAAACACACCCTTTCCAAGACGACGCTTTATATTCTGAGTCCCTGCCTCGTTTTTTCGTCCCTGGTTAATTCCCGCCTGCCGGGTGAAGAGCTGTTTGGTCTGGCCGCTTTTACCGTGGTGACGATGACCGTCATGGCGATTTTGGGCGTGTGGGTGGGATGGGCGCTGCGTCTGCCCCGCCGTTCCCTGGTGACGCTGCTCGTGGCGACGATCTTTGGCAATACCGGTAATTATGGCCTTACGCTGGTACAGTTGCGTTATGGCGAGGCGGGTTTGGCGCGGGCCATTGTCTATTACACGACCAGCACCATTTTGCTTTATTCTGTGGGCATTTTGCTGGCGTCCATGGGCACTCTCCACTGGCGGCAGGCGTTGGGGCGGATGTTCCGTTTGCCACCGGTCTACGCTGCATTGGGCGCAATTCTGGTGTACATGTTTAACCTGCCTGTGCCTGAACCGCTGATGAAGGCAACTGAAGTTGCCGGGCAGGGGTCCATTCCGGTGATGCTGCTGGTGTTGGGGATGCAAATGGGTGGGCTGCGGGGCAATATTGCCTGGCGGCTGACTGCGCCGGCCGTGGTGTTGAGCTTGCTGGTTGCGCCGGTGGTGGCGGTATTGGTGGCCGGTTTGCTGGGTCTGACAGGGCTGGGGCGGGCGACTTCGATTGTGGAAGCGGCGATGCCCACGGCCGTGATCACCATCATCCTGGCGACGGAATTTGACTTGCAGCCCTCTGCGGTTACGAGTATCGTTATTCTGACGACGTTATTAAGCCCGTTTACCCTGGCGGTGATCATCGCGCTGTTGGGGTTATAATGGCGAGGTGTTGAAACAAGTGATGCGCGGATGGTTTTGGTGGATTGGCATGGTTGGACTGCTGCTGTTGGCACGGCCGTTACAGGCGCAGCCGGAAAGCGGCTGGCTGTCGTCGGCCGATTATGCCTTTGGGCAGGTCATGACCTTTCATCTGAGTGGCCAGAGCGACGCTGAGTTAACCGGCGCTACGCTGCTGTTTCAGGCTCCGGAGTTTGATAATACATTTGTGGCGACTGTGCCGTTGACCAATGCCTCATCGGCCGACGGCCGTCATCTCATCCTCAACCATCCGGTGGATTTGAGCCAGGTGCGGCTGGCCCCGTTTACCACGGTGACGTATTGGTGGGTGCTGGAAACGGCCGTTGGGCAAACCATCACCCTGCCCGAACAGCAAATCCTTTACCAGGACGACCAGTTTGTCTGGCAGGCGCTGGCCCAGGACAATGTGCAGGTCCATTGGACCGGCGACGACCTGGCGTTGGGCCAGTTGGCCCTGGACGTGGTGGCTGAGGCGCTGCCGCGCTGGCAGGCCATGACGCCGCTGCCGGAGAATCTGGCGTTCGACCTTTATTTGTACCCATCGTCGGCCGATTTGCGGGCGGCGCTGCGCCTGACCGGGCGCGATTGGGTGGGCGCTCATGCCCATCCAGAGTTGGGCGTGCTGCTGGTAACGGCCGTCAACAGCCGCACCGCCGCCACCGATTTGCGCCAAAGCATCCCACACGAGATGACCCATTACCTGCTTTACCAGACGTTGGGGCCGGTGGCTTATGAAGAATTGCCGGTGTGGCTCAGCGAGGGTCTGGCGACGACAATGGAAGCGACGACGAACCCTAATTACGCGCTGGTGTTGGAAACGGCCGTTGCCAATCAACACACTCTCCCGTTTGCCGATTTGTGCGACCGATTCCCCGCCGCCGAAGACGAGGCGGTATTGGCCTACGCCCAAAGCGAATCGCTGACCCGCTTTATCCAGGAGCGTTACGGCAATCAGGCTTTGCAAATGATGCTGACAGCTTTTGCCGATGGCCTGGCCTGCGACGCCGGCGTGCAGCGCGGCACGGGATTGTCTCTGGCCGAATTGGAAAAAGCGTGGCTGGCGGCGCAGCAGCCGCAAACGCCTCTGGCGCACTTTTTTAGGCAAAATAGTGTCTGGCTCTTGCTTTTGATGGGGGGCTTTTTGATGACCGGATTAATTATCTGGCAGGTCAGGTGAGATCATGAGTAAAGCAAAATTTTCCAGCGCCGGCGCTGATGAACAGGTAAAAAATGTGGATGAGCAGGTGAAAAAACTGCTGATGCGCGGCGCTGAGTTATTACATCGAGGCGATGGCGAACAGGCGGCCCGCGTTTTGGAGAAAGCGTATGCGTTGGATGAAGCCCATCCAGACGTGGCGCTGAATTTGGGCGGCGCATACATTTTGACCAACCGCTTTGGACAGGCAGTGGCGATTTTGGAGCCGCTCAGCCAGATGGAGCCATACAACGCCATGGTCTGGACCAATCTGGGCGCGGCTTATCTGGGTAATCCAGTTTTGGCCCGCGATGAGGAGTATGAAAGGGCGATTGCCGCCTTTGAACGGGCGCTGGAGATTAACCCCATCGCGCCCAACGTGGCCTATAACCTGGGCCTGATCTTCCGCGACCGCCAGAACCATGAGCGGGCGCGGTATTGGTTTGGCGAGGCTATCAAGGCCAATCCCCACGACCAGGACGCCCGCAATTTGCTGGCCCGGTTGGCGGCGATGAATGAAGAGGCATAAGAAATCCTGGGAGCGACGGCGTCTCGCCTGCGCTCCCAGAGGAAGGGTGGGCTGATGCGCGCATTGTTACAACGGGTGAGCCGGGCGCAAGTCGTGGTGGATGGCGCTGTGGTCGGGGCGATTGGACGCGGATTTGTGGTTCTGCTGGGCGTGACTCACAGCGATACGACGGCCGTTGCCGATTGGCTGGCGAACAAGATCGCCGGTATCCGCCTGTTTGAAGACGCCGAGGGCAAAATGAATGCCTCGCTGGCGGATGTGGATGGGGCGCTGTTGGTCGTGTCGCAGTTTACATTGTATGGCGATGCGCGGAAGGGGCGACGGCCGTCTTTTACCGACGCCGCCCGCCCGGAACACGCCGAACCCCTGGTGAATTATTTTGTGGAACAACTTCGGCGGCACGGACTAACCGTCGCCACCGGCGTATTTGGGGCCGCCATGAACGTGGATATTCATAACGATGGCCCTGTGACTTTGATGATAGAACGCGAGAGCGAGTAAGAAGCGTTCAGTTGGCTGGATACTGAACACTGACCACCGGCCACTGGCTTCTGAACACTATACACTGGCTACAAAAAGAGAGTTGAGACTAGGAAATGAAATACCTTACACTTTTGATAAGTTTATTCACTTTATTGCTTCTATTGGTAAGCTGCGGGCAAACGGCCGTATCTCCTACCCCAGAAACAGCGGTTGTGAGTCAGGCGGAAACGGCCGTGCCTCAGCCCACCGCTACGGAAGATCCGGCCACAGCAACGCCACTGCCGGCGCCGGTAATGGCAACGGCCGTGCCCACAGATACCCCATCTGGACCCACGCCTACGCCGACCAGCGTCTGGATCAATCCTACCCCCACGGTGGATCCTTCCATCCCTGTTGCGCCGCCGCCGCCCGAAGGCAGCGTGGTGCAGCCGCCCTATGCCGCCAGCGATTGCAGCGACAAATACCCCTGTAACGAAGACGTGGCTGCCTGGGAAGCGCGTATCCAGGTTCCTCCCGGCTTCAAAGTCACCTACTTTGCCCGCGTAGACGGCCAGCCAACCACCATGGCCTTCGGCCCCGATGAGTTGCTGTACGTGGCCGTTCAGGCCGGGACGATCTATCGCCTGAATAAAGACGGCGTCCCCGGCGCTTACGTAGGTGGTTACACCACCCCTACGGGCATCGCCTTCCATCCCATCACCGGCGAATTGTACGTCGCCAGCCGGGCCGTCGAAGAGAACATCAACGGCGAGTCGGTTATTTCCATCGTCAACAAAGGACGGATTATTGAAGGGCTGCCCTGCTGTTACACCTTTTACCACGCGGCCAACGGCATCGCCTTTGGCCCGGACGGGTATGGCTACGTGGGCGTCGGCGGCCGCGCCGATCATGGTGAAATCTTGGGAACCAACGAACAGGACGAACTGCATCCTTACGAAGCCGCCATTTTGCGCTTCAATGACGATGGCAGCGAAATCGAGGTGTATGCGCGGGGCATCCGCAACCCGTACGACATCGCCTGGGATGGCAACGGCGATCTATGGGCCACCGACAACGCGCCCGATTTTGGCCCGCCCGAAGAGCTGCATCGCCTTGTGCCGGGCGCAGAGCATGGCTATCCCTGGTATGACTGTGAAGTCTGTTTTCAGCCGCCACCGGGCGTAGAAGTACTGCCGCCCGACTATACCTTTGTGGCTCATGCGTCGCCGACAGGCATTACGGCCTATACGTCGGGCGTTTTTCCCGGCTATTACAACACTATGTTTGTCACCTTGTGGAGCGCTTTCCCTGGCGCGCAAAGCGTGGTAGCCGTGACTCCCAACGGCGATCAGTATGATTTTTCCCTGGGTTACGCCGCGCCGGTTGACATCATTGTTGGCCCGGATGGCAACCTGTACGTCGCCGATTGGGCGACGGGAATTATTTTCCAGATCAGCTACATTGGGGAATAGTCGAGTAGTTTTACTGCACGACCCCAGACTAAAAGACTAAAATGAACGAACTTGCAGAGCGATACACGGCCGTTCGCCACCGCATCACCGCCGCCGCCCAACGGGTAGGCCGGTCGCCGGAGGAAATCACCCTGGTGGCCGTGAGCAAAACCTGGCCGGCGGAGACGGTTCTGGCGGCTTATGAAGTGGGTATGCGCCACTTTGGCGAAAACCGGCCGGAAGAACTGGCGGAAAAACGCACGGCCGTTGAAGCTGTCCTGGGTCCAGACAATGGCATTGTCTGGCATCAGATTGGCACGCTGCAAAGCCGCAAAACCGGGCTGACGGCCGTTCACGCTGACGTATTCCACGCCCTGGACCGCTTGAAGATTGCCAATCGGCTGGCGCGAGAGGTGACGGAGAACGGCCGTGTTCTGCCCACCTTCCTGGAAGTCAACGTGTCCGGCGAAAGCAGCAAATCCGGTTTCGACGTGAGCAATTGGCAAGAAGATGCAACACAGCAGGTCAGGATACGTACTATCGTGCAGGCGTTGGTCAATTTGCCCGCTTTACCGATTCACGGTTTGATGACAATGGCCCCCTGGCAGGTCTCGGAAGCTGAGATTCGCGCCGTGTTTCGGCAAACAAAGCGGCTGGCGGAATGGTTGAACGGGGTGGAAACGGCCGTTCACCTGACGCAGCTATCCATGGGCATGACCGACGATTTTGAGATTGCTATCGAAGAAGGGGCGACCCACGTCCGTGTGGGCCGCGCCCTATTTGGTTCACGGACCTGATTCATTCACAAAGGAAAACAGATGATTCTTTTATTACAACTCGTCAACCTGGTTTATTACGCCCTGGTTATCCTGATTTTCGCTCGTTTTGTCTTTTCTTGGGTGCGGGTTGACCCGTATCATCCCACCTGGGGGCCGCTGCTGCGTTTTGTCTACCAGGCTACGGAACCGCTGCTGGCGCCCATCCGCCGACTGCTGCCTCCCCAGGGCGGCCTCGATTTCAGCCCGATGATTCTGCTGTTTGGCATCTACTTGTTGCGCATCGTCATTTTTAGCCTGCTTTAGTACCCGTAATCCGAAGTCCGTATTCCGTATTCCGTGTACCGTATACCGTATTCCGTTGGCGTTTACCAGAGGTAGCGCTCTACGGAATACCGAATACGGAATACGGAATACGGAATACGGTATACGGGTCTAGCAGCCTTGCATCCCGTTTTGCTCTTCCGCGCTACCGACCAAAAAAGACGACCAACAAAATCACCGTAAAGAAAGAAAGAGAAATCGTGAACAACACGTACCAGCGGCGATAAAGGTCTGGGGTTGTAGGGTAGGTGAGCGAACGCACGTAGCGGTGGATAAAGCCGATGGTGGCGGCAAACTGGGCAAATATCAGGATCATTTTGATGGCTACCCAGGTCGTCCAGCCGGTGTAAAACTGGGCCAGCAGAACGCCGGAGAGGATAACGGCCGTAAACACCACATCCACGAGCTTCACTTCTTTGGAGATGTACCCACGCAGCAGCTTGTCATCGCCCTCCCTGAAAGCCGCAGCGTCTGTCAGCCGGCTTTCCAGGGTGCGAACGACGAGCAAAGAAGCCACCACCGCGCCCATCCACAACGCGAAACTGGTGATGTGAACGAATAGCAGAGCTTTGTAGACTATCATGGCTGTTGTTACCGAATTGGGGAGTGATGATTAAAGATTGGATCAGACTTTATGCACCCCCTGACCCAATCTTCAATCTTTAGTTTTTAATCTTTCAGACTACCGCAGACCCGTCAGGCTGCGGGCGATCTACCGCAGGCCTGTCAGGCTGCGGGCGATGACCATGCGCTGAATTTCGCTGGTGCCTTCGTAGATGTCGGTGATTTTGGCGTCGCGGAAGTAACGTTCCAGAGGCATTTCTTTGCTGTAGCCCATGCCGCCGTGAATCTGGATCGCCTCGGTGGTGACGTACATGGCGGATTCGCTGGCGAACAATTTGGCCATGCTGGCTTCCATCGAGTAACGGCCGTTTCCCTTGATCGCCTGTTTCTTCGCCAGACATGCCTGGTAAATCAGCAGCCGACTGGCGTCTACGCGGCATTTCATGTCCGCCAATTTCTGCTGAATCATCTGGAACTGGCCGATCTTCTGCCCAAACGCTTCGCGCTCTCTGGCGTAAGCGACACTGGCCTCCAACGCGGCTTCGGCAATGCCCAACGCCTGCGAAGCAATGCCGATGCGTCCGGCGTCCAGCACCGTCATGGCGATTTTGAAGCCTTCACCTTCCGCGCCCAGGCGGTTTTCCACCGGGCATTCGTAATTGTCGAAGATGATCTCGCTGGTGGCGCTGGCGCGGATGCCCAGTTTGGGTTCCGTTTTGCCGCGTGAAAAACCGGGCTTGTCGGTTTCGACGATAAAAGCCGTGACGCCTTTGTGCTGCTTCTCCGGCTGGGTCATGGTGAAGAGGACGATGTAGTCGGCGTAGGGGGCGGATGTAACCCAGGATTTACGGCCGTTAATCACATAATGCGTCCCGGCCTCGTTCAACACCGCCCGGCTGGCCATGTTGCCCGCGTCGCTGCCGCTCATCGGCTCCGTCAGGCTGTAGGCCCCAATTTTTGCGCCGCTGGCGATGGGCGTGACGTACTTTTGCTTTTGCGCTTCCGTGCCAAACTTCAGCAGGCCATGACAGTACAGCGAATTATTCACCGACATGACCGTGCCGTGGCTGGCGTCCACTTTGCAGATTTCCGTCAGGGCCATTGAATAGGCCAGGGTATCCATGCCCGCGCCGCCGTATTCCTCCGGCACTTCGATGCCCATAAAGCCAAGCTGGCCCATTTTACGCACTGTATCAATGGGGAATTGGCCGGTTTCGTCGTGGTGTTCGGCGATAGGCGCGATTTCATTTTGGGCAAAATCGCGGGCCGCTTGTTGAATCATTTTGTGTTCTTCAGTAATAAAATCAAACATAGCAATCCTCCTGGTTGATGGCGCGTAGCGGGTAGAAACTGACGAGTAATAGACTCGCTGCTCGCTATTCGCTGCCTGTCTGGGTCTGTAAATAATGCAAAAAGATTTCGAATTCTCTGAAAGGCAACTCTAGCCCTTCCTGCCAACGTCGTTGCTCGGCCAGCCAGTAACGGCCGTCTTTGCTGTTCAATATCTGCGTCGGTATGGATGGTGGCCGACTGGGTGGTTGAAACCGGTTGGATAACGTGTTGCCATATACCTCCACAGGATTAATTTTGTGAAACTTAACAGCATAAGGGGAATTATTTAAATGAGGTTCGGCTTTAGCCGGGGGAACAAAGGTATA
>CALFEW010001085.1 GCA_937958365.1 uncultured Chloroflexota bacterium
GTCTACCTCAGCCAGGAAGGCATGTCCATTCCCGGCGCGCAGAAACTCATTGGCGCAACCGATGACGCCGACCAACCCGTGCTCGTCTTGCTCGCCCGCGACCTGACCGAGCGCCGCTGGGTAGAAGATTCCTTGCGCGAGAGCGAAACGCGCTTCCGCAGCTCTTTTGATAACACGTCGTTGGGGATGGCGCTGGTGAGTACAGACGGCCGTTTCCTGCAAGTCAACGCCCCCTTATGTGAAATCGTCGGGTACAGCCAGGAAGAATTCATGACCCGCTACCTCAACGACCTCATTTACCCAGACACCGAACTCATCACTTCACAAGCCCTCAACCGCCTGCAACAAGGCGAAGCCAAAACCATGAAGGGTGAAATACGCTACGCCCGCAAAGACCAAACCGTCCACTGGGCCTACGTCAACGCCTCCGCCATTCAAGACGCCAGAGGCAACATGTCCTACACCCTGTTTCAGGTTCAAGACATCACCCAACGTAAAGAAGCTGAACAGGAATTACGCCAATCTCAGGTCGAATTAAAAGCTCAGACCGATTCCCTGGCTACCATCAACGTCATCGCCGACACCCTCTATCATTCACTCGATTTCGACACAGTTGTCGAGCGCGCCACAGACGCCATCGCCGCCTACACCCACGTCCCAACTCTCGCCTTTTTTACCCTGGATACCGAAAGCGGCTTGCTGCGCCTGATTTCAGGCCGGGGCTTAAGCGAGGAAGCCCTCCAACAAGGCAGCCTCTTGCCCCTCCAGGGCAGCCTCTCCGGCCTCACCGTCTCCCGCAAAGAAATCGTCACCAGCAACGACCTGGTCAATGACTCCCGGCTGCAACCCGACGTCCAAAAAGAGCTGGCCCGGCAATCACTCACCCACGTCATCTCGCTGCCCCTGCTTTTCCAGGAACAGGTCATGGGTGTGATCAACTTAATCTACCCGCACGATCCCAATTTCACCCGCCGCCAATTCGATACGCTGCTGGCTATCGGCAAAACCATCGGTTTAGCCATGTCCAACGCCCGCTACCTGAACCAACTAACGGCCGAAATTGAGGAACGCCGCCAATTAGAAGCCACCATACAAGCCTCTCTGGAAATGCGCAACCGGCAGTTTGAAATCAGCCGGGCCATCGCTGCGGCTCAAACCGAGCAAGAAATTCTGGACATTGTCGCCGACAAAGCCGATCTGTACGCCAATGTCGCTCTGTCGGTGGCTACAATCGAAACGGAAGGCACGCAGCGCGTAGACGTGGTTAGAGCAGAAAATGCCTATCAGAGCAGCATCAAAATGATGCCTCGTGGCACACGCACTCCCTGGGAAGACTCCCCCATCACCCAACTCTACAGCCAGGACCGGTTCCTTGTCAGCGATGATATTACCGCCGACACACGCTTGAACAAGCAGATGCAAGCCATGTTTGCCAAATCAGGAGTACGCAGCTTTGCCATTCTGCCACTGGTAGCCGGTGAACAGTGGTTGGGCAATATGGCGATCATGAGCCGTGACGTGGCCTACTTCAACGAAACCGTCCTCTCCTTTTACCGCAGTCTGGCCGAACAGAGCAGCATCGCCATTCGCGCTGCCCGGCTATTCGCCAATATTCAAGGTTCACTGCAATCACGCAGCCGTGAAGTCGCTTTGAGTATTCAGATCGCTCAGCAGGTAGCCGCAGCCCCCACCCTCAATGACCTCTTTCGGAGCGTGGTCAACCAGATCAAAGAGGAATACAACTATTATCACGTCCAACTGCTGCGCTATGATCCCTTCCTGGACACAGTAGCGCTCATTTACGGGTATGGCGACGTGGGCGGCAAGATGTTGGCAATGAACCACTCGATGCCCCTGGGCGTGGGGCTGATCGGTACGGCCGCAGCCACCGGTAATACGATCTATTCAGGCAATGTAGCCAACACGGCAGACTGGCAGCCCAACCCCCTCTTACCGGCTACACACAGCGAAATCGCCGTACCTATTAAACTGCAACAAGAAGTCTTGGGCGTGCTAGACATTCAGAGCGACCAGTTGAATGGTTTTGATGAAAACGACCGGCTGGTGTTGGAAAGCCTGTGCGTGCAGATCGCCGTCGCCATTGAAAGCACCCGGCTGCGTGAAGAGATGGATGCTCGTGTAGAGGAATTGACCACATTGCAACGGTACATGAGCCGTGAAGGATGGGAGGCGTATCGCACCCACAAAGAAACACAAACGGCCGGATATTTGTTTGACCATCAGGGCGTCATGTCGCTGATGGCCGGACCGCCACCAACGCAAGAAACCGTTAGAGAAACAAACGGCCGTGCCGCACCCCCCGCCCTCGCCCCCTTCCCCAGCCACGACGTCCCGCTAACCGTGATGGGTGGTGAAATCATTGGCAGAATCGGCGTGCAAACCGACGGCCAAACCCCCCTTAGCGACGAAGACATGGAATTCATTCGCTCGATTTCCATCCAGGTGGCCGAAGCGCTGGAAGCCGCCCGCCTCTTCGAGCAAACCCAGGACGCCCTGAGCGAACAAGAACGGCTGTCTACCCAACTCGAAACGGTGGCCCAGGTAAGTACCGCCGCTTCCACCATGCTGGAAGTAGACGCCCTTCTCCAGGCCGTTGTGGACCTCACCAAAGCCAGTTTCTCGCTTTACCACGCGCACATTTATCTGCTAGACGATATACGCGGCCGTCTGGTGTTACGCGCCGGCGCTGATCAGGTTGGGCGGCTCATGACGCTGGAAGGACGCGAAATCCACCTGAATGCCGAATCGCTGGTCGCCCGTGCTGCCCGCACCCGCGTTGGTATTGTGGAAAACGACGTGCGTAAAATTGTAGACTTCTTGCCCAATCCACTCCTGCCCCACACACGAGCCGAATTGGCCGTGCCGATGGTCGTGGGTGATAGGCTCATCGGCGTGTTGGACTTGCAAGCAGACCAGACTGATTACTTCACCGAAGAAGACGTCAACATCCACCGCACATTGGCCTCCCAAATCGCGGTCGCTGTGCAAAATGCGACCCTGTTTGCCGAGCAAGTAGAAGCATCTGACAAGTTGCGCGAAGTTGACCGGCTTAAATCGGAATTCTTAGCCAGCATGAGCCACGAGTTACGGACCCCGCTCAACTCCATCATCGGTTTTGCCGACGTGCTGCTGGAAGGGTTGGATGGCAACCTGAACGAACGGATGGAAGAAGACGTTCGTTTGATTCGGGATAGCGGCCGTCATCTGCGCGAACTCATCGGCGACATTCTGGATATGTCCAAGATTGAAGCCGGGCGCATGGAACTGCGCTACGAAGAAATAGATATGCGCCAGATGGCTAACGACGTGATCGCCACCGCTGCGCCTCTGGCCGAAGCCAAAAAACTGGCCTTGTATTGCAACATCGGCGACGACGTAGACATTGTAGAAGCGGATCGCACCCGTCTGCGCCAGGTCATGTGGAACATTATTGGCAACGCCATCAAATTCACTGAAACAGGGCATGTCGCGCTGAATCTGCAAATGCGCAACAACAACCTGCTGGTTTCCATCGAAGACACGGGCATTGGCATCAAAGAGGAAAACATTCCCATCGTCTTTGAACAGTTCCGGCAGATTGACGGCAACTTGAACCGCAGCGTGGGCGGTACCGGCCTGGGCATGCCCATTACCAAGAAACTGATCGAACTGCATGGAGGGGAAATCTGGGTAGAAAGTATCGTCGGCAAAGGCAGCGTATTCTGGTTCACCATTCCCAATGTGCAATATACCCGCCGTCGCCGCGACGTCACCGTACTGGGAGCAGAATAACAACGGAAAGAGCGAAACAAGGACTGCGCAAATTCCTCAAGACTCAATGGCTTCAAGACTTACACAAATCACAGTTACCTGTTAAAATGTTGCCAACGAAAATATTTTAATGAGGTTCAATTTTAAGAATCGTTATGCCAAATGAACGTAAGCAAGTTCTCTGCGTAGAAGACAATCCTGTCAACATGCTTCTGGTCTCGCGCATTGTCGAGGCCGAGGGGCATGATCTGATCAAAGCAGAAGATGGTCCAACGGCTATTTCAGTGTTAGAAAAGATGGAGCCGGACATTATTTTGTTGGACATCAACCTGCCTGGTATTGATGGTTTGGAATTAGCCCGCCGATTTAAAGCCGATGCGCGTTTGTCGCATATCCCCTTGATTGCCACAACCGCCCAGGTATTGGTAGGCGACCGGGAGCGCTGTCTGGAAGCGGGCTGCGACGATTATCTGCCAAAACCTCTGGACATCCGCAAATTGCGGGAAGTCATGCGGACGTTTCTGAATCGGGAAGATGTTGGATAGTTTGTTAGTTTGTTGGTTTGTTACATGCAAACAAACTAACAAACTAACCCACTCACAACCACCCCCGCTTTTCCCCCGATTTGCGTTAGAAATAGAGTGCGTTGTTCATCGCCTTGCAGGCGGAGCTGCTTTTGCAACCATTCCGGCTCCAGGGGTGAGCCGCGCTTTTTGATGACGACGTGACCGACGTGGCGCTGGCGCAGGTAGTGGCGCAGGCGTTTGAGTTGAAAGGGAAAAGCGTCTTCGATGGGGTAGCAGCGGGCGAAGGGGGTTTGTTGGGGGGTAACGGCCGTTAAATAAGCTATCTCCGCATCAATCTTGGCCGCCGCCAACAGGCGCGCCAACTCTTCCACCAGATGCGCCCGGATCACCGCGCCATCTGGT
>CALFEW010001086.1 GCA_937958365.1 uncultured Chloroflexota bacterium
ACACCATAAATCAACAACAACCCCTTTTTCAGCTAAAATTTAACTGTTTGCTGCTGCGCCAACAAGGGCAGCGCCCAGGTGCTGAGCAGAATAAAAACTGCCATCGTAGCAAAATGAATAATGTACGTTGAACCAACATGGTAGCCGACCAACGGCGTCGTCATCAGCACCTCCAGCGCCAACACCAATGCCAATGTCGGAACTGCGACGTTTTGCCAAGATCCGTAAATACCTTGTAAGGGATTCAAGAGAAAAGTACTTCTTTGGTCGAATGTGGGATGGTAAGCAAACCATTGTCTGAGGCCATAGATTCGATCAGTTATCCGCTGATACCGATCGAATGTTGTAAATGGTAACCAGTCGGTTATTTGGAAGCGAAGAGACCACCACGCATTTTGTAGTCTGACCGGCAGCTTTTGCCGCGTCGTGATGACATACAAAGATTGTGGCGCATAGTCCAGCCAAGCAGAACGCAAAGCGAGTGGCTGGTGGGTAATGCTGTTCACAAAGTAGTCAGCATAATGTTCTTGCAGGCGTAACATGCGTCGCCAGAAAAAGAGCCAGAGGAAAAAGCCCATCCAGATAATAGGTACAAACGCATTAATGACGTAGTTTAATACCAAACCAACGCTAATGGTGTCTATTTTTTCGACGATTTCAGCGCGCTCATCTGGAGAAAGTGCGACGACAGGCTCTAGCAATTCTAAAGCCATAGGGGGCAGGTTGGATACTTGACTCAGGTCCAAATTCAAATAAGCCTTCCCGGCCAAACCGGTAAACCCTAGCCAGCCGAGAAGAAAAAACATCCACCACAGGATTACAATGAAACTACTACGCAACAGTTCACGGGTGTAACCAACGCGCTGTACGTCACGGTGTAGAAAGTGGGCGATTTCATGCAGCAAGGCCGCTTCGGCCACAGCCTGCCGTTGCGGCGTTTGCAAGTCACTGTCCAACTGCTGCGCGATTTCCTGGCCGATGAAAAGGTAGTGCCGCCGCCAAGAGCCGACGGCATTCATTTTGTCGGTCGCTGGCCCAATGATGATTTTGATCGGTTCGTGGTAGCCGTTGGATGTGGCAAGGGCAGTGAGGGCAGTTTGCAATCTGGGCAGAGCGCCGTTTGCGGTTAATACGGCCGTTGCCTGCCGGTCCTGACGCTTTTTGATCTCTTGGTCTGGCCAGGCGAGCAGAGCACGCACTGGCAGAATCAGGATGGTCAGGGTGGTCGGCCACATCAGGACGGGGGAAGGCCCA
>CALFEW010001087.1 GCA_937958365.1 uncultured Chloroflexota bacterium
CCGTAATCCGTATTCCGTAATCCGTATTCCGTAATCCGTATTCCGTAATCCGTATTCCGTAGAAGGTTACATCTGGTGAATGCTATCGGAACACGGAACACGGTATACGGAACACGGCCACTACTGCCCCAGGTCCAGTTCAAACAGGTTCCACAGTTCGGAAGTTTGCGTGGTGTCCAGTTGGAAATTCAGTACTTCCGGACGGGTGGCGGCGACTTTTAGATTGGTGAACAGCGGGATACCCGGCAGTTCGTTGCTGAAAATGCGCAGCGCCGCCTGATGGCCGGTAACGTAAGCCTCTGTGCCCGGCAGCGATTGGTTGGCCGTGCGGCAGGCGGCGTCGTATTCATCATTGCGCCAGCCGGTGGGGTTGATGTTGTTCCAGCCGCCGTATCCCTCTTCACGCGGGCCGGTGATGTTTTCTGACAGCCAGAGGTTGCAGGGCGGCTGCGCGGCCGTGCGCCAGGCCAGCGCGCCCATATCGAAGCGGCGGCCAAACAGGGAGCCGAGCGGGCCGTCGCCGTACCATTCGGCCGGTTGGCGGAAGTCCAGGTCTGCGGTCAGGCCGCATTGGGCCAGGTCGGCCTGCACCATTTCCACCACACGAGCGCGCAAGGGGCTGGCGGCGTCGGTGCTGAGGCGGAAGCGGAAGGGTACGGCCGTTTCCGGCTCTTCGGCCGCCCCCGGTTGTTCACGAACGCCATCGCCATCAATGTCGGCAAAACCCAGGCTGTCGAGCAATTCGTTACCCGCCGCTGGGTCGTAGGGCCAGATGGTCAGGTCATCCGGGAAAAGCGGATGGCCGGCGGGTACGAAGGTGTGGATGAGTTCGGCACGGCCGTTGAGCAATTCATCCACCATGCGCTGCCGGTCTATGCACATGGTAATGGCCTGCCGCACCTGCGCGTCGGCAAACCAGGCCGGCCGCGTGCTGGCATACTCGTCAATCGGCTCAATGCCAAAGGCGATTTGCTCGAAGAAGGGGCTGTTGACGACATGCGCCTGCACCTGTCCGGCGTCGGCGGCGGACAGAACGGCCGTCACCGCTTCCGGCGCGATCACGTCCTGGGCGATTACCTGGCATTCGTCTGAGGCCAGCAGCTCTTCAGACAGTTCCGTATTTACCTTGAACAAAACCGCGTCCAGGTGGGGCAGTCCTTCGTCAGCGCGATAATAGGCCGGGTTGCGCTCCAGGCGGATAGATTCGCCGGGAATCCAATCGGTGATGACAAACGGGCCGCTGCTGAGCGGATTCTGGCCGGCTTCGGGCAGCGCCAGCAGTTCGGTGGCCGAATAATCGCCGTATTGATGGCGCGGCAGCGGCGTCCAGACGTTGGCGACGTAATTCGGATCAATGAAGCCGGGCAAGCCCACCCACTGCACGGTTGAATCGCCGGTGGCTGTGTAAACGGCCGTGCGCTCAATTTTCGTCTTGCTGCCCGGCGTCGCCGGATCGGCGGCAATCTCAAAGCTAAACACCGAATCATCGGCCGTTACCGGCTCGCCATCAGACCAGGTCATGGGCTGAAGGGTAAAGTCCACCACCATTTGCTGCATGGGCACAACCGCATCGGCGAATGTGACCAGTTCGCCATCCGCGTTACGCACGGTCACGCCATCCGTGAAGCGCCGCACCAGACCGTTGGCGTCCAGCACCGTATCATTTTCCCGCACTTCGACGGTTTCGATCCGCACGCCGCCATTTTCCACCGAAGGCAGGTCCACCAGGCCTTGCGCCTGATGATCGTAACCGAGCGCTGTGGTGAGGTTTTCGTTGAGGCCATGACGGATAGAAACGGCCGTCAACGAACTATCGCCATACAAAAATAGACTGGTGGGTTCGCCCTTCACGCAGACCACCAACTCTTTGGGCGGCAGCGGAGTGGCCGTAGGTTCCGGCGTTGCCGTGGGCGACGTCGTGGACGCGATGGCAGGTACGGCCGTTGGCTCAGTGGCTTCGGCGTCCGTAGATGGCGATTCGTCGGCGCTGACCGCTGCGGCGGTGGGAGCTAACGTGGGTGATACGGCCGTATCCTGTTCACGGCACGCGGCCAATAGCAAAAGAGCCAGAAAGGCTAACAACATCGTTTTTAACCAGCTCATAAAATCTCCAATGTTTATGGTTTCGTTTAGAAATTCTTCTTGCGCCAGAACCTGCGCCATACCCGGCGCAGCAAAGCGCGCAGCAGCAGGTACAGGGCCAGCCCGGCAAAAATCAGACCGGTCAGGCGCACGCCCAGCCAGAAAGCCTGGCCAAAGCGTCCGGCGTCAACAGCGGCCAACTGATCAAACACACCAGGCGCGGCCGCCGACGCATCGCTGCCAGCGTTGACGACCGGGTTTTCGGGCGCGGCGGCCGGTGTTGGCGTTGGGAAAGGTGTTAAGGATGGCAGCGCGGTCGGCTGTTGGAAGACAGACGTTGCCGCAGCAGGAACGGCCGTATCCGGGGCAGATGTCGCATCGGCGGCGGCGGTCGGCGTCATTGTGGGGCTGGCGTTGGCCACCACCAAATCGGTCACAAAATATTCGTCATAGTTAAAGTCCGCCCGCACGACGCGCAAACGCAGTTGGTACAGCCCATCCGGGAATACCGGCGCGCCGACACCTCGACCAACGGTCGTATCCCACACGGCCAGGGTTCCCTGGTTAACCGGTTCGCTGCCTTCGGCAAAGACGATCCAATCGGCGGTTGGGTTGGAAATGTTGCGAAAAGCCAGTTCGTAGCGCAGGTAATCCGGGTGAACGGCCGTTCCCTGCACCATCACCACCCCGGCAACCGTCTCGCCGGAAACGGGTTGTGTGATACCATTAGCCGCCTGCGCTTGAACGAGGGCTACGGCCGTTGGCGGCAACCAGCCAGCGGCCAATACAGCAAACGCTAAGAAAGGCATAAGCAAGCGTAGCAGGTCTGGCAACTTGATACTCTTTGGTTTAAGATACAGACTGACAACCATAAAAGTGTTGTGACGCTGCGTGAATACGAAAAACAAACACAGGAGTCTACCACAAACGGACTCGCGTGACGAATAAACATCGCTTCGGCAGGTTTTTCAGTAGCCGCGATTTCACGATCGCGTTTGATACGCC
>CALFEW010001088.1 GCA_937958365.1 uncultured Chloroflexota bacterium
CAGATTACACAGATTCTTAATCGGTGAAATCTGTGTAATCTGTGGACTAAATTCTAGCAATGAGCAAGTGCCTGATTTGGAAGCCACCCGGCGAGCGATGCGTTCAGACGAGGACAATTTTGCCGGTGATAGCGCCGGTTTCCAGCAGGGTGTACGCCTGGGCGGCCTGGGCCAGGGGGAGTGTTGCGCCGATGATGGGGTCTATACGGCCGTTTGCCAGCAGCATCAAAAGCCCGGTCAACGTCTGACGATACCACGCCACGTCTTTTTCCGCATGGGTGGGGGTGCTGCCGAAAAACATCGCCTTTTTGCCATCCGGCAACATCTGCCGCCAGAATAGGCGCATAAAACTTGTCATAAAATCGAGCGAGTTGCCATTTACGGCGCTGAAAAAGCCAAAGTTGATCAGCCGCCCGCCGGGGCGCAGCAGCGCATAAGAGCGCGCCATCGTCTCCCCGCCGATGGGATCGCACACCACGTCCAGGCCATCGCCGGTTAACTGGCGAATACGCGCCGCAAAATCTTCCGTGCGGTAGTTGATGGGTGTGGCGCCGGCCGCCGCCACCACGTCTAATTTGCTGCCGGAGGCTGTGCCGTACATCTCCAGCCCGGCGATTTGCCCCAATTGCAGCAAGGCCGTGCCTACGCCCCCGGCGGCGCTGTGAACCAGCAGCCGCTCGCCGGCTTTCACCTGGGCGTTGACGTGCAGCATCCGGTGGGCGGTGAGATAGTTGAGGACGACGCTGACCGCTTTGACCGGGTCTAGACCGGCCGGTACAGGCACACACATCCTGGCGGGCAGGCAAACAGTGGCGGCCTGGCCACCAAAATGGGGCAAAATGGCCGCCACTTGCTGCCCCATCGCCAGATCAGCCACGCCAGCGCCAAGCGCATCTACCTGGCCCACGACGTCGTAGCCAGGCGTGAAGGGGGTGCGCGGCGCGCCGGGATATTTACCGTTGCGGGCCAGGAGGTCGGCGAAGGCCAGACCGGCGGCTTGCACTTGCAGGCGCACTTCGCCGGCCGCCGGTTGGGGCAGCGGTTCGGTGATGGTTTCCAGGGTGAAGGGTTTGTGTTGGCCGGTGATGATCAGGCGTTGATGGGTGAGAACGGCCGTTTTCTCGATGATGGTTGGGGTTGACATGGTTGGGTCTCCTTGTTGCGATTTTGAATTATGAAAAAGTGATAGATGGGTGCGTGACGGCCGTTGTGGAGGGGCGCAGCAGCATGACGCCCAGGCCCACGATCCACAGCAGCCAGAGCAGACTGCCGGCCAGCCCAGCCTCAGCGACGACGGGAAAGCCGGGAATGACGGTTGCCAATAACTCCGTTTGCGCCAGCAGATAAACCAGACCGCTGGCGATGCCGAACCCGGCCAGCCAGCGGGGGAAATAGCCGTGTCGCCACGCCGCCAGGCACAGCAGCCCCGTCCAGGCGATGGAAAAGAGTTGGCCCATATGCTCGCCCAGCACCACGCCGCCGAACTGGTGGATGGTTTGGAAGACGATAACGGCCGTTTCCCGCGCACTATCACTGGCTGCCGGATTCACATACATCTGGGCCAGCACCGGCACGACAAACACCCAGCGCAGCAGGCCGATCACTTGCACCAAAAAGGCGATAATCCCGGTGATGGTGGCCGCTTTTACCAGTGTGGAGCGCGAGCCGCCACTGACGCGAGGGTAGAGAATCATGCCCACAAAGAGGGGCAGCCCGGCCCAGGCAAACGCCAGCCAGGTAAAAATCAGCCCTGCGCCACCAGCCTGAAACTGCGTTAAGACCACGCCGGCCGGTTGGCGCAAAATGTCCGGGTAATTGAAATTCATGATCAGCAGGGTGTAGGGTATGTTGACGAAAATGGCTCCGGCGATGAAGAGCAGTCCGGTGAACTGGCGTAGATGTTTATGGTTCATGATCAATTCCTTTGGTCTGGCGTAGCGCCATATGATGAAAATAGAGCGGCGGGCAGCTTGAATAGAACGGCCGTAACCCGCCAAACTTTACGGCCGTCACACAAAGATATTTCATTGCCAGACAAACGTGGGAAGCGTCAGAACTCAGGCAACGCCAGCCCTAAACGCTGGCAGATGGCGTTTATCTCTACGGCAAACAATTCGCCGGAATCGGCGATGTTGGGGGCAAAGTGTTCGTACAATTCCCCCCAGACCAGGCCGTGAATCTGGCTCCAGAGGGACATGGTTAACAGGATAACGGCCGTTGGCGGCGGCGGTTCGCCCAATTGCGCGGCCAGTTCGGCCAGCGGGCGCTGCAAATTGTCCGTCAGGTCGGTATAGGCGGGTGGTATCACCAGTTGTCCGGCGGCCAGCGCTTCGCCCAGCACGACGCCAATGACGATGTTGACCTGGGTGGCCGGGGCGACGGTGCGTTCGCGGGGCGCTTCATAACCAGGGATGGGCGTGCCGTAGATGAGCGCGTAATCTTGGGCATGGGCGATGGCCCACTGCCGGTAGGCGAAGGCGGCGGCGCGGAAG
>CALFEW010001089.1 GCA_937958365.1 uncultured Chloroflexota bacterium
GGTGGCCGGGCTGTCGCAAATCAGCGGCTGGCCGATTCTGGCCGATCCGCTGTCCGGCGTGCGCTTTGGCTTGCACGGCAGCGGCACGGTGATTTCCGGCGGCTACGAGACGTATATGCAGGGCAGGCTGGATTGGCCGGAGCCGGAAGTGATTTTGCGCTTTGGCGCGGTTCCCACCGCCAAATGGCTCAACGCCTACCTGGAGCGCAGCCACCCCGCCCACCGCATCCACATTCGCGCCAGCGGCGTCTGGGCCGACGATGCCCATCAGACGAGCTGGTTTGTGACCGCCGACGAGGAGCAGGCGTGTTACCAGATGGCCCAGGGGGTGACGCCGCGCCTGTCGTCGGGGTGGCTGGATAGGGTGCATGGGGTGGAAACGGCCGTGTGGCAAAAAATCGGGGGGTTGTCCACAGATTTCACAGATTTCACAGATTTTTTTATTGTCATGGATACCCTGGAATTGTTGCCGCCGAACGGCCGTTTGTTTGTGGGCAATAGTTTGCCGATCCGGCATGTGGATCAGTTTGCACGGCCGTCTACGAAACCCCTCCACGTCTACGCCAACCGGGGCGCGAGCGGCATAGACGGCAACGTCTCCACCGCCCTCGGCTACGGCGCAGCCAGCCAATCGCCCCTCATCGCCCTGCTCGGCGACATCACCTTCTACCACGACATGAACGGCCTGTTGTATTTAACGCAAAGACGCGGAGGCGCAGAGGGGCAATCCGCAATCCGCAATCCGCAATCCGCAATCCCTCCTGTCACCTTCGTCGTCATCAACAACAACGGCGGCGGCATCTTCCGGCGGCTGCCCATCAGCCAATTCGAGCCGGAATTTACCGATTTATTCCTCACTCCTCACAACCTGGATTTTGCCCACGCGGCCCGGCTCTATGGCCTGGAATTCACCCGCGTCACCGACCGGGCCACTTTCCGCCACGCCCTCGGCGAAAACCTGTATAATCCCACGCCACGCCTGATTGAAGTGCAGACCAACGGCCGTTACGACGACCAACGGCGGCGAGAAATCAACAAAATTGTCAATAGCCAATAGTCAATAGCCAATGATCAACCGTTGACAATTGACAATTGACTATTAGCTATTGACCATCGAAAAGGAGCAACTATGAACTGGCAAACCGTCAAAGAATACGAAGACATCACCTACCAAAAGTCGGGCGGCATGGCCCGCATTGCCTTTAACCGGCCGGAAATTCGTAACGCTTTCCGGCCCAAAACCATCAACGAGATGATAGACGCCTTCCGCCACGTCTGGATGGATCAGGAAGTGGGTGTCATTTTGCTGACGGGCAACGGCCCTTCGCCCAAAGATGGCGTCCATGCCTTCTGCGCGGGCGGCGACCAGTCGGTGCGCGGCCACGCCGGTTATGTGGGCGATGATGGCGTGCCGCGCCTGAACGTGCTGGAATTGCAGCGCATCATCCGCACCATGCCCAAGGTCGTCATTGCCCTGGTGAATGGTTATGCGATTGGCGGCGGCCACGTGCTGCATGTGGTGTGCGATTTGAGCCTGGCGAGCGAAAACGCCGTCTTCGGCCAGACCGGCCCCATCGTCGGCAGCTTCGACGCCGGCTATGGCTCATCCACGCTGGCGCGCATCGTCGGCCAGAAGAAGGCGCGGGAAATCTGGTATTTGTGCCGCCAATACACGGCGCAAGAGGCGCTGGACATGGGGCTGGTGAACAAAGTCTTGCCCACGGTGGAAGCATTGGAAGCCGAAGGCGTGCAATGGGCGCAAGAAATTCTCACCAAGTCGCCCATCGCCATCCGCTTCCTGAAGGCGGCGATGAACGCCGACATGGACGGGCAGACGGGTCTGCAAGTGCTGGCCGGCGATTCGACAATGCTCTTTTACATGACGGAAGAGGGCAGTGAAGGCAAGAATGCCTTTTTGGAAAAACGGTCGCCCGACTTCGAGACCAAATATCCCTGGCGTCCGTGATGAATGGTGAATTGTGAAGTATGAATTGTGAATTGTGAAGTGAAGAGAAACGTTTCTTCACTTCACAATTCACAATTCACCGTTCACAATTCACAATTTCTGGAGGTTTATGAAGCATCATCGTTCTTATTCAATGCCGCGCATAATAGCTGCCTGGGGGGTTCACGCGCTGACGGCGAGTACGGCCGTTTTCGGCTTTCTGGCGATTCTGGCAATTATGGCGCAAGAGTGGCAAACGGCCGTGATCTACATGGGTATTGCGGCCGTGATTGATGGCGTAGATGGGGCGTTGTCGCGGTGGGTGGGCGTGAAGCAGGTGCTGCCCAACTTCGATGGCGCACTGTTGGACAACATTGTAGATTACCAGACCTACGTGCTGGTTCCCGCCTTTTTTGTCTATCAAGCGCAGTTGGTTCCCCCCGCCTGGCTGCTGGTCATACCCGCCATCATGCTCATGACCTCCGGCTACCAATTTGCCCAGGCCGACGCCAAGACAGGCGACCACTTTTTCCAGGGCTTTCCGTCGTATTGGAACATTGTGGTGGTGTATTTGTGGTTGTTGGGGCTGGCAACGGCCGTGAACCTGCTCATCTTGCTGGTGTGCGCCGTGCTGGTCTTCGTCCCCATCAAATACCTCTACCCCTCGCGCATGACCCGCTACCGCGCCCAAACGCTGCTGCTCAGCGCCCTATGGTTTGCCATGCTGGCCGGCGCGATGTTCCTCTACCCAACACACCTGTGGCTGGCGTGGGCGTCGCTCTTCTTCATCGTCTACTACGTCGCCCTCAGCCTCATTCTCACCCGGCAAACGGCGCGGATGGGATAGGTTTGTGTTCCGTAATCCGTAATCCGTGTTCCGTGTTCGGATTACGGAACACGGATTACGTTATCTTCCCCATGATGAACTGGT
>CALFEW010001090.1 GCA_937958365.1 uncultured Chloroflexota bacterium
GCTAAATGCGCGGCGCAAACTCGGCTCCCGAAAGACGCCGCTCTCAAAATTAAAGCTGATGTAAAAAACGGTCTGGTCTGTGATCATGCGGGCGCGCGGCGTAAATTCCAGCAAGAAATCTTCGCGATTGTCAGGCGGCAGCGGCGCAATGTCTAGCTGCTTGTCTTGCCAGAGTTCGTACAAGCCGGCATCGTCGTCAAAAAAGAAGACGTTGACGACTTCAGCGTTACCGCCGCGTGGCAGCGGCCATTCCGTATTGCGCTGAAGGATGGTGCGCTTTTCGGACAGATTTCCAGAGGTGAGCAGGTAAGGACCGCTGGTGTAGATGTTTTCAGGAAGCTGCCACTCATCCTCAAATTCTTCGATGAGTTCGCCCGGGACTGGTTTTAACAATCCTAAGCTGGTAATGGTCAGGAAATAACCGGCCGGTTTGGTGAGGGTGAATTGCAGCGTGGTATCGTCTATCGCCTCAACGCCGATGGCGTCCAGGTCGCCGGGAGACACGTCATTGAGGGCATACACCTGCTCGCAGCCGACAATCAAGAATAAGATGAAGGCTTCGGGAGTTTTGGTGGCCGATTGGCAGGCGCGCTGCACGGCCGTAATCACATCCGCGGCAACAACCGGCCGAATCATTTCCGGCTCAGGCAGCGCATCTTCTGCCACCACGTTAGACGGGGCGCGCAGCCAATAAATGTCGTCACGCAAATGGAAAGTCCAGACACGGCCGTCGCGGCTTACTTCCCATCCGCTGGCTAATTCCGGCTCTACCGTGCTGGTGGTGTGGTTAAAATTTGTCAGGCCGGCAAACAAGTTTTCGCCGAGCGTAAAACCATTATCGTCGGCTGTCGTTTGTGGATCGATGTCCGGGTAAGCCCCGCGCATTCCCACGTCCAGCACAACCGGCAGCCGCTGCTTAATGATTACCGGCGTGGGCGTAACCGTTTGCTGGACGACTTTGGTCACAACTTCTTCAAAGCCCTCAACCGTGACGACTTCCGTCACAACGACGTCCACCACCGGCGTTTCGTTACACGCCGCCAGACCTAAAACGATAAAAAAGGCCACCCAAAGGTAACGGCCGTTCCACCCCCAAAATCGCCAATTGTCTAATTTTTTCATAACTGCGTCATGCTATCCTATGCCCACTTTGCCGGCAAGTATTCACCTGTCGCCTGGCCAATTCCATCAATAATTTCTTACCATTTGCCATGTCATCAACCGGGTAGTAAACTAGAGACCATAACCTCTTAGTGCGGCTTAAGGAAAGGCTCAACATGTACGAACGCGTACTGGTTATTGATGACTCCGAAGAAATTCGCGAATTCTTGAGCGAATACATACTCAAACCGAAAGGTTTTGAAGTCTTATCGGCATCCAATGGCCTGATGGGGTTGGAAATGGCAATTGCCAAAGAGCCAAACCTGATGATCGTGGATCAGCAGATGCCGCGTTTGACCGGCCTGGAAGTACTGGAAAAGCTCAAAGAACGTGGCATTGAGATTCCGGCCATTTTGGCAACGGCGCATGGATCAGAAGAAACGGCCGTAGCCGCCTTCCGTTTGGGTATTCGCGATTACGTCATCAAGCCGTTCGACGCCGACGAAATCAGCGAATCTGTGGACAAAGCCCTGCGCGAAAGCCGCCTGGCCCGCGAACGTGACCAACTCGTCCAACAATTGATGGAGAGCAATTCCCAATTACAGCGCCGCGCTCAGGAACTCAACGTTTTATACGGCGTTGGCAAATCGGTCGCTTCTTCGCTGGACTTAGAGGAAGTGCTGCACCGGGTGGTGGAAGCGGCCGTCTACGTCGTGGGCGCAGAAGAAGGCTCCCTGATGCTGCTCGACGAAGAACAGGGCGAATTGTACATCCGCGCATCCAAAAACCTGGATTCCAAAGCCCAATCCATGCGCAAGCGCGTCTCTGACAGTCTGGCCGGTAAAGTGTTGCAAACAAAACGCGCCATCGCCATCGGCAATGACTCCCAGTGGAAACGCACCCACACCGCCCTCCTGGTCAAATCACTAATTTACGTGCCCCTCATCCTGCAAAATAAACCCATCGGCGTCCTCGGCGTCACCAACCGCCTGAAAGAAACCTCGTTTGACAGCAACGATACCCGTGCGCTTTCCGCCCTGGGTGGATATGCCACCATCGCCATCAACAACGCCAACATCTACAGCGAAATTGAGCGCGAGAAAAATACGCTCAGCGCCGTCATGGATCTATCTGATAATCCAATTGTGGTGATAGACTCCAAAAATCGCCTGCTGCTGAGCAATTCGGCCGCGCGCAAACATCTGGGCTTTGCGGATGGCGAAAACCCGGTTGGGCAGCCGATCCAGGACATCGTCCAGGGGCACTTCCTCGATTTTGTCAATCAGACGCAAGAGACAGGCACGCAAATCGTCAAAGAGATGGTCGTCACCAGCGGGCAAACCTTTAAAGCGGAAATGACCCTCATTGAAGGGGGCAATCGCTCGATTCTTTTAGAGCCTCTGGATTAGTCGTCCGTCGGAAAACGGATAACGGCCGTTACGCCTTCATCCCCAGCCAGAAATGATGGGGCGATACTGTACGCACAGGTTGGACCTCTATTTGTCCAACCTTTTTTTTCTCACTCAGAGATTGCGTGTTCACCAGGCAAAGTTCTGGGGAACGGCCGTATTTTTCCAGGTAATACTCCGCCGCCCGATTCACTTTTTCATCAAACGAACGCTGCCGGTCGCTGTCTAGCCAAAGCATGCCCACGTCCATCGTTATTCCTCCATACCTGTACGCGGCCATAGACGGCCGTTGGCATCAAAAATCATCACATTCTGCCGATTGTCAGGCGCATCTACCGCCGGTATTTCGTCCAGATGCGGCCGAATAGAATACGGATGGGCCATCAACGTGGGAACTGGCGGGCGCTGTAACTGCGCCAGACACATGTGCAAATCGTAATCACTGACGGCCGCTGCCTGAAAATTTACCTGACGGCCGTTGGTAATCGCCAAAAAATCGCCACGACCAAATAGCGTCTCGGCTCCGCTGCCATCGCTGGCGGCGGCGTCTCGCGCCGTCTGCCGGTTTGGGACCTGTCCCACCACGCGCACCGCCAGATTAGCCCGCAAAGTGGCGTCAAACGCTTCTGCCCCCGGTTGTTCCGTACTCAAAATCAGGTGGATACCCACCTTTTGCCCCCGCTGCAAGAGATGCGTGAGGGCATCCACGACCGGCGCGCCGCCATCGTCCATGAAAGCCGCCGCTTGATCAATAAAAACCACCAGATGAGGCGTCACTGCGTCGTGCTGCTCCCGGTGGTTCAATTCGTTGACGAGAAAAAAGAGGACTTCAACGGCCGTTTCCTGATCATAAATTACCGAGGTCAGCATGTGGGGAAGAAAATTCAGCGGTTCCAGTTCGGTGTATGCCGGTTCCCCCTCGCCCGTTCGCGGATCCATGATCAGCAGTTGCACGTTGGACTGCCGGTTGGTCAGAGCCAGAGATACGGCCATGGTGCGGATCAAAGTCGTTTTGCCAGCGCCTTTCATACCGGATAACAACATGTGCGTCACATCCTTGGGGTCGAATTGCAGCAAGACCGGACGGCCGTCTGCCGACAAGCCCAATGCGGCCGTATGCGGCGGCATGTCCGGCGTCATCGCCAGCAAATCCAGCAGGGACACCGGTGGTTCTTCCCGAAAAGCCACGTCTAGCTGCCAACGTCCGCCCTGACGGCTTAAAGCCACATCCGGCACACGCAGCGCATCCTTCAAATCATCGGCCAGGTCCCGCAGCCGATCCCAACCCAGGGCCAGATGCGTCTGCAAGTCAAAACTAATCGAGCGCCGCCCCACAGAACCGCCGGCGATCTGAGCTGGCACGTCCTGCCGCTCCAACACCTGCTCAATCTGCCGCGATTGAATTTCTACGCGATGCCGCAGGCGTTGTTCCTGAAGCATTCGTCGTCGCTCTCTGGTCGTTGTCATAGCAATTAGAACGTATGTTCTTTTTCTGGTATAAAAAAGAAGGACGGCGGGAAACGGCCGTCCTTCTTCAACTACTCATCCCTTAACATCAAGCCGTCTGGCGCAGAACCATCATCACTTTGCCCTGCACCTGCACATCTTCCGGCTGCGCGAAAATCGGCTGCATCGTCGGATTGGCGGGCTGCAAGCGGATACGGTCCCCATCGTAGTAGAAATATTTCAACGTCGTCGTGTCACCCGCCAGCCAGACGGCGACCATGTCGCCATTCTTGGCCGTCTCTTGTTTGCGCATGATCACGATGTCGCCATCGTTTACCATCGCGTCAATCATGGACTCCCCGCTGACGCGCAGGGCAAACAAATCATCTACCCGGCCTTTGAGCATCGTCGCGCTTACTTCAATGGCGTCGTCCTCATCGTAGGTAGCAAAATCGCCGCTGCCCACTTCAATTGGCTCACCGGCCACAATGTTGCCCGCCAGCGGAATTTTGATCAAACCGCTCACGTTTTCAGCAACGGTGACGGCCACCTCGTTCACTTTTTCGGTCACTACGCCCAGAAAATCACGGGCTTTGTCCGTAAAGCTAATCCCCCGCGACACCTCAGCGTCCCGGTTGAGATAACCGCGCTCTTCAAGGCGCGTCAAGTTGTAATTGACGACCGAAGTCGAGCTGATTTCCACCGCCTTGCCAATCTCACGAATCGTAGGCGGCCGGGCGTGTTCCTCCCGGTAATCAGAGATAAATTTGAGAATACTTTGCTGCCGTTTCGACAGGGGCTTTTTACTCATGTCAATGACTCCTTGACAGACGGCCGTTCCGCACCCAAAATTACCTCAAAAGGCCGACAGTCGCTCATTTGTTCTGTTATTATAAGCGAACAGGTGTTCGATGTCAAGGCTATTTTACGTCAACTTGTATTGAACAGATAGTTGGTTAGATGGTTCGTTGGCTGATCCAAAACCAACAAACCAACCGATAACCCCCAAGGACACTATGAATTTTGAAACCTACACCTTCCCCAGCCGCCGCAGCAACGTCATTGCGGCCAATGGCCTGGTGGCTACCAGCCAGCCGTTGGCCGCGCAGGCCGGATTGGACGTGCTGAAAGCCGGCGGCAATGCCCTGGATGCGGCCATCACGGCCGTTGCCACGCTTTGCGTCGTCGAGCCTTGCTCCACGGGCATCGGCGGCGACGCCTTTGCCCTCATCTGGTCGGCCAAAGAGCGCCAGCTTTACGGCCTCAACGCCAGCGGCCCCGCGCCACAAGCCCTGACGGCCGATTTCGTCCGCAGCCAGGGGTATGATCAGATGCCCTATCTAGGCCCGCTGCCTGTCACTGTGCCCGGCAGCCTGCGCGGCTGGCAGGCGGCGCTGGAACGATTTGGCACGATGGGCCTGGACACGCTGTTGCAGCGACCCATCCAATACGCCGAACAGGGCTTCCCGGTTAGCCAGCGCATCGCCCGCGCCTGGGAAGCTTCCACCGAAAAAATGAGCGCTCACCCCGATTCGCGGCGTGTCTGGCTGCCAAACGGCCGTGCCCCCCGCCCCGCCACCCGCTTCCAAAACCCCGAGTTCGCCCAAACTCTGCGCACGCTCGCCGACAACGGTCCGGACGCCTTCTACTACGGCGACATTGGCCGCCAGATTGCCCAGTGCGTGCAGGCCGCCGGCGGCGTACTCACCCAGGATGATCTGGCCGCTTACCGGCCAGAGTGGGTGACGCCCATCCAGACCGGCTACGGCGATGGCTTCGCCTTCCACGAAATCCCGCCCAACGGCCAGGGCCTGACGGCGCTGCTGGCGCTAAACATCGCCAAGAAGTTTGATCTACCGGCGCTTGGCTACGGCACGGCCGATTACTACCACGCCCTGATGGAAGCCATCAAACTCGCCTTCGCCGACGCCCACGCCTACATCGCCGACCCGCGCCAGGTGGAAGTCCCGCTGGACGGGCTGCTATCTGATGGCTACGCGCAAAAGCGGCGCGGCCTGATCAACATGGGGCGGGCGCAGCCACCGCTGGTCGGCAGCCCGCCGCGCCACGGCGACACGGTTTACCTGACGGTCGCTGACGGCGCTGGCAATATGGTGAGCTGGATTCAGAGCCTCTACATGGGGTTTGGCAGCGGCCTGACGGCCGGTACGACCGGCGTGCAACTGCAAAACCGGGGGGCAAATTTCAGCCTGGAACCGGGCCACCCGAACGAAGCCGCGCCGGGGAAACGGCCGTATCACACCATCATCCCCGGCTTTATCACCAAAGATGGGCAGGCGTGGAGCAGTTTTGGCGTGATGGGCGGTTTTATGCAGCCGCAGGGCCATCTGCAAGTGGGCCTGAATCTGGTGGAGTTTGGCATGGACCCGCAGACGGCCCTGGATGCGCCGCGCTTTAACTGGCTGCACGGGCTGGAGTTTGGCCTGGAAACGGCCGTTCCCGCCCCTATTCGCGCCGACCTGATGCGGCGTGGTCACCAGCTTTACCCGGCGGAGTCGCCGCTGCATTACGGTGGCGGCCAGGTTATCGTGCGCGATCCGGACAGCGGCGTGCTGATTGGTGGCAGCGAACCGAGGAATGATGGAACGGCCGTGGGCTGGTAAAACACTCTACGGGAAGGTGTTTTTACACAACGCTTATGCACGCTTAAGTGCCACGTAAGAAATGGCCGCTATACTTCTTCTAATTACATAGCGAGTGACCAACCAGCAATCCCTGCCACCCGTCACTTGCCGCCCGCTACCAAATCCAACCATTCAGGAGATGACCATGAAAAACCCTTTTGTTCGCCGTCAGGCAGAAGATGATGTACGCGGCATGAATCGCCTGCCGCCCGGCCAATCGCTGACCCAAAAATTCCCGGTGCTTCATTATGGGCCAGTGCCCAAAGTCAATCTGGCTACCTGGAATTTTCGTATTTTTGGCGAGGTAGAAGAGGAGAAATTGTGGTCCTGGGAAGCGTTTAACCAGCTGCCACGCACCAAAATCATGATGGACATCCACTGTGTCACCCGCTGGTCAAAATTTGACACGACCTGGGAAGGCGTTTCGCTGAAAACGCTGCTCGATGAGGGCATCATCAAGTTGAAGCCGGGCGCCCGGTACGTCGTGCAGCACTGCGAATTTAACTACACCACCAACACGCCGTTGGATTTGGTGCTGCAAGACAATTTCCTTCTGGCGACGCATTTCGACGGGCAGCCGCTGACGCCCGATCACGGCTACCCGCTGCGCGGCGTCGTCGGCAGCTTCGCCGACCGCAGCGAACCGAAGACGGCGTATTTCTGGAAGGGTGGCAAATGGCTGCGTGGACTGGAATTCCGAGCCACCGACAAGCCCGGTTTTTGGGAAAACGCCGGCTACCACAACGACGCCGACCCCTGGACGGAGCAGCGCTTCAGCGGCAGCAGTTGGCTGTCGGGACGGTAAGATTTTGGATTTCGGATTTCGGAATTGGCGCAGCGAGTAGCGGGTGAAACTTACCCGCTACTCGCTGTTTGTTATTCTCGCTCGCCGATGGTGATTTGCATTTGCTGCACTTGCCCGCCGCGTAAGATGCCTACCGGCACGGCCGTTCCTACCCTATCGCCGCTCAACAAAGCCAACAAATCGTCGTGGTCGCGCACTTTTTCGCCGTCCAGGGTCACAATCGTGTCGCCCAAAGTCAGCCCGGCAGCGGACGCCGGGCTGTCTGGCTCGGCAGAGACGATGAGCAGGCCGCTTTTTTGGCCTAATTGTTCGCGCAGGTCGTTGGGCAGCTTCACGCGCTGGGTGCTGACGCCCAGATAGCCGCGTTTCATACGGCCGTCGCTCACCAGCGCATCGGCTACACGGGCCAGGGTCGCTGTGGGAATCGCCAGGCTGACGCCACCTAGCAGCGCCGAAGTATTCATGCCAGCCAAACGGCCGTGCGCATCCACCAGCGGCCCGCCAGAAAAGCCGGGGTACATCACCACGTCGGTCTGCAAATAGCGGTCTATCTGGCCGCCCATGCGCGTACGCCAGCTATCGCCCAGGGCGCTGACGATGCCCAGCGTGGCCTGCACCGTTTTGCCCGGACGACCGAGCGCCAGTACCAGGTTGCCTACGCCCAATTCTTGTTTGTTGCTTTCGGCGAGCGGGGTCAGGCCGGTGGCTTCGGCGCGGAGAACGGCCGTGTCTGTAGAGGGATCACGGCCTACCAGGGCGGCAGAGACGGTACGGCCGTCGGGCAGGCCAATCTGGATGTTGTCGTCACGGGAAACGACGTGGTGGGCGGTGACAATCAGCCCATCGGCCGACCAGACGATGCCGGTGGCCGGTATGCGCTGGCGGCCTTCCACACGCACCACGCCGGCTCCGGCAGTGGCGACGGTGTTGGCCAGGGCGTCAGATAATTCTGCGAAAACGTTGGTCATAGGATTCTCCTTGGGCATTCAGATTCCCGAATGGGTGGCGCGCCAGCATCAGGCGTGGCGCGGGTTGGTTGGTGACGATGAGTTGATGATAGCGCAGGCAGTCATCAACCACATCAGCTGTTTGATGGGGTAGGACCTGGAAGAATGGGTAGGGAATTATGAATTGTGAATGGTGAATTGTGAATGGTGAACGGGACTAACAACTATCCACTAAAGGATAATCAGGCCCTGGCGGGTGGCGAGGACGACGGCTTCGGTGCGGGATTGGGCGCCGAGTTTGCCCATGAGGGCGTTGACGTGGAATTTGATGGTATGTTCGCTGACGCCGAGGTTTTGGGCGATGGCTTTGTTGGTCAGCCCTTTGGCGAGGTGTTGCAGCACTTCGCGTTCGCGGGGGGTCAGTTCTTCGTTGGCGAGGGTAAGGGGGGAAACGGCCGTTACCAACCCATCGCTCAATGCCGGGTCCAGCACAATCAGGCCATGCACGGCCGCTTGAATCGCCGCCCACAAGCGGTCCGGGTCCAGTTCCCGCCGCAGCAGCACACGGATACCAGATGACCAGATAACGGCCGTTTGCCCGCCATCCGCCACCAGAGCTACCACCGGCAGGGCAAGGTCTTCCCAGACCGGCAGCGCTTCCAACGCCGTCCAGCCCACGTCCCAGACCACCACATCCGGCGTCACGTCCAGGTCAGCCAGGCCATTGGCAAGCTGAGTGCTGTCCAACTGCCCCACCACAACGCCATCTGGCTGCGCGCCCAACAGCAGCGCCAGACCCATCCGCGCCAGCGGATCATCGGCAATCAAGAGAATTTGCAGTGGTTCCATGAGCGTAGAGCATAACACAGTTGTCTATGAGAAACGTAAACAAATGGCGTCTGGGCCTGGGGCGATTGCCTACCCGCCAAATCCACACGCCTCAGATGTATCCGCCAGGGTAAACGCTTTCGGGTAACGGAAAACAGATAACGGTTCTTATTGCAGCGTCAGGGTAATTTGATAGGTGTTTTGCTCTAGCAGGTATTCTTCCAACTCCAGCGCATACCAGCCAGTCAGGGGCAGGGGGAAACTGTTAATGGACGCCGATTGGTAGGTGAGCAGTTGATCCGCCGGGTTGATGACAAAGAGCAGCAAATCACTGCCGGCGCTAGAAGTGGTTTGCACGTTCAGTAGCTGCCCGGCCGTGGCGCTGAAAAACCACACGTGCGTGATGACGTCGTTGATTGCGCCGGTCTGTCTGACCCCAGATTGCAGTATGCCCATCGGCCGATAATCGCCAAACTCATCCCACAGGGAAATATAATAACGTCCGGCCCGGCCGCCCGTCGAAAAGATTTGCAGCACGTAGTCACCGGCCGTCGTCGGGTTGAGGCGCAGGGACTCTACCTGACCGGCCAAAGCCTGATTTTGCTCTGTCACCTGCGTTCCGGTGGGCGACAGCAGGCGAATACCGGGATTTAGTTCCGGTTCGGCAATCACGCTAACTGTGATCGTTTCGCCAGCTTCCAGAGTAATCGTCCAGTTGTGGCTTTCGTTGGCCAGCAGGGCGTCGGTGAAAGCGTCGTAAAAACTGATTTCGCCGCGGTCGGTGGTGGTGGGCAAGGTCGGGACGGTGGCGGTGCTGTTGGGCGGCACGGCCGTTGCCGGTGTCGCGGTTGTACCCGGCAAAGGCGTAAGGGACGGCGTGGGTGTAAAAAGCGTGCCGGGCGGGGTCTCAATCAACTGCCCAATCGTCAAAGTGGCGGTGGGGGTGATGACGCCGGGAAATTCTTCTT
>CALFEW010001091.1 GCA_937958365.1 uncultured Chloroflexota bacterium
AACCGCATCGGCACAAACGCTGACGGCGTGGACGATGTGGCCGAACGCAACGTCATCTCCGCCAACGTCGAACAGAACATCTGGATTTACCAGCCCGCCACCACCGGCAACCTGATTATGGGCAACTATATTGGCCTGAACGCGGCGGGAACAGCGGCCGTCGGCACGAACAATCAGACCGTCGCGGCTACCGGCGTCCTGGTGCAGGAAGCCAGCACCACCATCATCGGCACGGACGGCGACGGGCAGGGCGATGCGCTGGAAGGCAACGTCATCAGCGGCAGCATTCTCAACATCAACCTGACCGGCACAAGCAACCTCAACGAGAGCCACCACAACCGCATCTCCGGCAACCGCATTGGCACAAACGCCAGCGGCACGGCCAGTGTGGGCATCCAGGTGGAGGGGGTGCGCGTCTATGTTGGTTATGACAACCTCATCGGCACGAATGGTGACGGCGTTTCCGATGAATTGGAAGGCAACCTGATTTCCGGCCACATTGATTTTGGCGTCATGCTGCAACAGACCGGATCGCTGAACACTATCGTCGCCGGCAACAAGATCGGTACGGACATCACGGGTATGGCCGCCATCCCTAACGGCACCATCAGTTCGCCCCGCGCCGGTATCCTGCTGGGCGGCTACGGCAACCGCATCGGCACCAACAGCGATGGCGTTTCCGACGATCTGGAACGCAACCTGATCTCCGGCAACACCAATGTGTCTACTTACGCCATTTACTTTAACAACCTGCCCAACCCCGACGCGCCGGACACCATCATTGCCGGGAACTGGATGGGCGTGGACGCCACCGGTTTGGCAGCCCTGCCTAACAATGTCGGCATCGGCGGCACATCCTACGCCCCCACCATCATCCGCGATAACGTGATCTCCGGCCACACCTACGAAGGCATCAGTACCCATTCGTCCCATATGCTGATTACCGGCAACCGGATAGGCGTGGGCGCGGATGGCGTGACGCCGCTGGGTAACGGGTATCACGGTATCTCCCTTTCTGGGACTAACAATATCATTGGCAGTAGTGGCTCTGGCGAAGGCAACATCATTGCCCATAACGGCTATTTGTCTGGCAATTACCCAAACGGAATCAGAGTAACGAACACCGGTCTTAGAAACACCGTTCGCGGCAACCGCATCTATGCCAACTCCCAACTGGGTATTGACCTTCTTTGGCCGGCGGGCGTAACCGCCAACGATTTGGGTGATGGTGATACCGGCGGCAACAACCTGCAAAACTATCCTACCCTCAGCGCCGCCACCAGCTTCAACGCCAGTCTGATTGTCACCGGCACGCTGAACAGCACGGCCAACCTGACCTTCACCCTCGATTTTTACAGCAGCGGCGTTTGCGACGGTAGCGGGTATGGCGAGGGTGAAGTTTATCTGGGCGCGGGGCAGGTGACTACCGACGGCAACGGCGATGCGGCCTTCACTCTGCCGGTGGCGGGGCTGGCGCAAAGTGGTGATGCCGTCAGCGCCACGGCCACCGACCCGGATGGCAACACCTCTGAATTTTCTGCCTGCATCACGGCCGTTGGCGATGAACCCATCCTCGGATTGCAAGCCACAAACGACAGCCCGACTCAACTCGGCCAACCGACTCATTTCAACGCTGTCATCACGAGCGGCACAGGAGTCACCTTTACCTGGGATTTTGGTGATGGCACGAGCGGGAGTGGGGCCACGCCAACCTACGCTTACACCGCTACCGGCAATTACACCGCTACTGTGACGGCGACGAATATCCTGGGCACGGCCGTGGCCACCACCCTCGTCACCATCCTGCCCCCACCCACCTGCGCCGCCACCCCGGATGATGGTGTGACCGTGTATGGCAGTGGGGATGAAACGGCCGTGCAGCAAGCCATCAACACCGCCACCCCCGGCAGCACCGTTAAAATCGCTGGAACCTGCGCCGGGGTCGCCCCACAGGGCGGCGCGTGGCAAACCGTGTACGTGGACGCCCCGCTCACTCTGGCAGGAGGTTACACCGTCACCAACTGGACTACACCCCATCCGGCAGCCCATCCCACCACCCTGGATGCCCAGGAGCTGGGGCGGGTGGTTTTCATCGCGGATACGGTTCCGGTGACGTTGACCAACCTGATTTTAACCAACGGCAATTTCAGCGGCAGCGGCACAGGAAACTGTCCCGGCTACGGCTGCGGCGGCGGTCTGTACACCTGGGGTGATCTCAGCCTGAGCGGCGTGACTATCCAGGACAGCCAGACCCGGCGCGGCGGTGGGGCGTATGTGTTGGGGGCGTTAACGGCCGTTAACACCAATTGGCTGCACAACACCGGCACGAACCAACGCGGCGGCGCGTTGGAACTGTATGGCGACGCCGCAATCACGGGCGGATTGGTGCAGGGCAATGCAGCCACGTTTGGTGGCGGACTCTTCGCCGACGCCGGGCTGGTGATCAGCGGCACACAGTTCATCAGCAACACGGCAACCAGCACCGGCGCTGGTTCGGGCGGCGCGATTTACGCCGCCGGGCCGTTGGTGATTGCCCATGCGCTGTTTGAGGGCAACCAGTCCTATACCGGGGCCGGGGCGGTGCTGCACAGCCCGGGCACAGATGAGATTCTTTCCATCACCAACAGCCAATTCATCAACAACACCACGCTGAACACAGCGGCTCAAGGCGGGGCACTGTACGCCAGCGGCAGCAGCACGATTCAAACCAGCACCTTCGAAGGCAACAGTGCGCCGGGCAGCAGTGGCACGGGCGGCGCAATTGTGGCCTTCAAAACCATTACCCTGACTAACACGACGCTGATCTCCAACACAGCCGGGAGTCAGGGTGGGGCGATTTACCATTGGGGCTTGAGCGAAAGCGGCAATACCAGCCAGATTTACCCGCTGGTAATGACCGATTCGCTGCTGGCCGACAACCAGGCCGGAGCCGAGGGCGGCGGGCTGTACTTCCGGCGCGGTTTTGCGGCCGCCAATACGCCGGTGCAATTTGTGAATGTGACGGTGGCGCGGAACACGGCCGTTTTGCCAGGCGGCGGCGTCTATTTCGGCCAACCGGCGGACATGGCTGGCAGCATCCTGCAAAACAACCAGAGTACCTCGGCCGCAGGTGGCGGATTGTACAGTGAGGACCGATTGAATCTGACCGAAACCACTTTCCAGGGCAACAGCGCCACCCGCGCTGGCGGGGCGTATGTGACCGGCGATTTGATGGTGGTTGACACGGATTGGCTGGCAAACAGCGGCGTGGCGCAACGCGGCGGCGCATTGGAAGTGTACGGCGAGGTGATAATCACGGGCGGCCTGGTGCAGGGCAACACGGCAACTTATGGCGGCGGTTTCTTTGCCGATGCCGGGCTGGTCATCAGCGGCACACAGTTTATTAGCAACACCGCCACCAGCACCAGTGCAGGTTCGGGCGGGGCAGTTTATGCCGCCGGGCCGCTGGAAATTAGCAGCGCTTTGTTCGAGGGCAACCAGTCCTATACCGGCGCAGGAGCCGTGCTGTACAGCCCCGGCGCGAATGAATTCCTAACCATCACCAACACGCAATTCATCCACAACACCACACTGAACACGTCCGCTCAGGGCGGGGCATTGTACGCCAGCGCCGCCAGCACGATCCAATCCAGCACCTTCCAGGGCAACAGCGCGCCAGGCAGCAGCGGCGTGGGTGGGGCGATTGTGGCCTTCAAAGCAATCACCCTGACCAACACGACGCTGATCTCGAACACCGCCGGGAGCCAGGGTGGGGCGATTTACCATTGGGGCTTGAGCGAACCGGGCAATACCAGCCAGGTGTATCCACTGGTGGTGGCCGATGCGCTGTTGGCCGATAACGTGGCGGGAGCGGAAGGCGGCGGGCTGTATTTCCGGCTGGGATTTGCGGCTACCCATGTCCCTGTGTCTATCCTGCGCACTACCTTTCGGGAGAACACGGCCGTTCTCAACGGCGGCGGTGCATACTTCGGCCAACCGGCGACGCTGGCTAACAGCACATTTCAGGATAACGCCAGCCTGACAGGCCATGGCGGCGGGTTGTTTGCTGGCGTGTTTCTGGCGCTGGACCGTTCGACGCTGATTGGCAACCACGCAGCGGTCAATGGCGGCGGGTTGGCTTTGCAGCGCGGCGGCAGCTTAAACAGCCGCATATACAACACCGTTTTTGCCAACAACAGCACCGATGGCGGCGGCGCGGCGCTGCACGTCAGCGGCGGCAACCCGCTCACTATTTTCCACATGACGCTGGTCGGCGCAGACACAGCGACGCAGGGGCTGGCAGTCGAAGGCGCCACCGTGGAGATCACCAATGCCATCATCGTCAGCCACACAGTCGGCATTGTGGCGACCGGCGGCGCGGCGGTGACGGCCGACCACACTCTGTTTTACGGCAACCAGACAGACGCGCAAGGCGCGACGAATCTGAATCCGGTGGTGGGCGACCCGCGCTTTCTGAATGCGGCGGGCGGCGATTACCACCTGGCGTTGGGGTCGGCGGCGGTTGATGTGGCGAAGGAAGTCTTCATTAACGAGGATTGGGAGGGTGATTTGCGGCCGATTATCGCCAGTCCGGACATCGGTGCGGATGAGTTTGGCGATTCGGCTGTGGTTGATCCGACAGCGACGACGACGATGACGAGTACAGTGGGGTCAGGTCGGGAGATTATCATCCGCATTCCGCCGGGGGCGCTGGGCGGGCCGGGAACCATTCGCCTGCTGCCTACCTTCCCGCCCAGCGTGCCGCCGCGTGAACCGAACCAGGTAGTGGGGTTGGGGTTCCAACTGCGACTGACGCCGCCGGAGCGGGTGCTGCTCCAGATTGATCCCACATTCCTGCTGCCGGTGACGATGACGTTGACCTACCCGGATGCAGATGTGGCCGAGATAGCGGAACACACGCTTTTCCTGGCGGTGCTGGACGAGGAGACGGGGGAATGGGTAGACGCCACCGAGACATGCGCCCCGGCTGGCGTCATTGAGCGTGACCCGGCAGCCAACCGGATCACAGTGACGACGTGTGCGGCGGGCGAGTTTACGTTGATGGGAAGTCCGGGGGCCGGGACGATTTATTTACCGGTGATTATTCGATAGAGAGGCGCGGCCGGATAGTGAACGGCCGTGTCCAGGTGGAGGTCAGCAATGAAAAGGAAATATTGGTTGGTTTTGGTATTGGTTTTTGGCGGGATTTTGGCAGTCGGCGGGCAGCGGCTGTGGGCGGAAACATCTGCGTCGTCCACCCATTCCACCGCCGCTGCCCCCGCACTCATCAGCTTTCAAGGCTTTCTGAGCGATAGCAATGGCGATCCCGTCGCCGATGGCAGCTATCCAATGCAGTTTGGGCTGTACAGCGCCAGCAGTGGCGGCGCGGCCATCTGGTCCGAAGACCATGCCAGCGTGGCCGTGAGCAACGGCTATTTTGCGGTGTTGTTGGGCAGCGGCAGTTGTACGGCGGGCTGCCCGTTGGATGCCGCCGATTTCAGCAGCGCCACGCGCTATTTGCAGAGCAGCGCGGATACGGGCAGCGGCTTTGTCACGTTCCCGCGCCAGCAGGTAGCGTCTGCGCCCTATGCCATGCAGGCTGACGTGGCCGCGGCGGCTCCCTGGAGCGGCTTAACCGGCGTGCCTGCCGGTTTTGCCGATGGCATAGATGACGCGGGCAGCCAATATGAAAACCTCATTACCGTAGCCATTAGTGGCGGCGATTTTACGTCGGTGGCGGCGGCGTTGAGCAGCATTAGCGATGCTTCGGCTGCCAATCCCTACCTGGTGCGGGTGATGCCCGGCGTCTATACGGAAACGGATCTGGTGACGGTTAAATCATACGTCCACGTGCAGGGCAGCGGGCCGTTGGCCACGGTGGTTACTTCGGCGCGGACGGGCGGCTCGCCGGGTAATGCGGCGGCGACGGTAGATTTGTTGAATAACGGCCGTTTGAGCAGCATCACCATCCGCAATACCGGCACGGGGACGTTTGGCATTGCCGTGTACAGCGCCCAAAGCACACGCGCAGCAGTGGTAGACAATGTGGTCGCCGAGGCCATTGGCGCGGGCGGAACCGGTCATTACGCCGCCTACTGGAACGACGCCGAGGCCGTTATTCGCAGCAGCACCTTGTTGGCGAACGGCGCGACGGGTTTTGGCACGGGCGTGAACGCCGCCCTGGGCATCGTCAACATCAGCGGTGGGTTTCCGCAGCCGTTGATTGAAAACAGCCGCTTACTGGGCGGTAACGGGAACGCCGACGGCCTGACCTGCGCCGGAAACAGCGGCACCGGCTTTGCCATCCAGGGCGTAAACGCCGCCCCCCAGGTGTTCGACAGTTATCTCTGCGGTGACAGACGCGGCATCTTCCTGGGTACCAATGGCCAGACGCGCCTGCACAACTCGCAGCTTTGGGTGAGCAGTACTGGTGGTTCCTTCATGGTTGAGACGACTGCTTCGGCGACAGTGACGATGGCGAACTCCGGCGTTTTCTATGCGGGCAATAAGCATACGGGGACAGGCGGTTTCGTGTGCGTGAACAGCTACCAGGCCAATTATACGCCAGCCAGCGACGGTACAACGTCGGCTACGGCTTGCAATTAGGGGGAAAGCCATGTTTATCAACAAGAAACAGGTGGTCTGGCTGGTGGTGATAACGGCCGTTCTCCTCACCTTCTCTCTGGCGGCGGCCAGTGGGGAACTGCTGCCGCGCAGCCTGGTCAGTAATGGGGGCGGCATGGTCAGCGAGGGTGGTCTGGCGCTGCACAGCGCCATCGGTCAGCCGGTGGTGGGCGCGGTGGGAAATGGGCTGACGTTGTGCAGCGGCTTTTTGTGCGGGTCAGGTGCGCCGCCGGTGGGTGGCAGTGATTTCTACGTCTATTTGCCACTGGTGATTCGATAATGAAGACCCCAAGGGTTTTCAGAAATCCTTGGGGTCTTGACCAGGAGAATGATGATGAAACGAAAAAATCTGTGGTTCTTGTTTGTTCCTTTGTTGGCACTGGCAATGATGCTGGTCTGGCGGCAAACGGCCGTTCGCGCCGACGCCGCCCTGGTGGCACAACCGCCGCTAGATGAAACGTTATTAGAAATGGCCCAAAACAACGGCATGGTTCCGGTGATTGTCGGGCTGCAAGTGGCCGACTATGCGCCGCAAGGGGCCGATGAGGCGGCGCAGATGGATGCCATTAACCGGGCGCAAACGGCCGTTCTCAATTCATTAGCCGGTTACAACATCCAAAATATCAAGCAGTTCCCCTACATTCCCTACATGGCGCTGTGGGTGGATGAGGCGGCGCTGCGGGCCTTGTATGAGGTGAATGGGGTAACGGCCGTTACCGAAGACCAGGTATCCGCCCCCCACACCAGCAGCAGCAGCCTGATCATCCGGTCCGACAGCGCCAACAGCCTGGGCTATCGCGGCCAGGGGCAAACGGTGGCGGTGCTGGATACGGGCGTGCAGCGCCTCCATCCCGACCTGAGCGGCAAAGTTGTCTCCGAGGCGTGTTACTCCACCACCAGCGCCGGCAGCGGTTCGCTCAGCCTTTGCCCCAACGGCGGCAGCAGCCAGACCGGGAGCGGCGCGGCCAATCCGCCGCCCAATTTTGTGTCCGGGTATGATCATGGCACGCACGTGGCCGGGATTGTGGCGGGCGTTGCACCCCAGGCCAGCATCATCGCCATCCAGGTTTTCTCGCGCTATGCGGACGTGGCCGGTGCGCCGCCCAGTTCCTTGACGCCCTGCGCCAACAGTGGACGGCCGTCGCCCTGCACTTTCTCCTACTCGTCTGACCAGATATTGGGGTTGCAGCGCGTCTATGCTTTGCGTAACAGCTACAACATCGCCGCCGTGAACATGAGCCTGGGCGGCGGTTCCTACACGAGCAACTGCGACAATTTGAACGCCGCCCTGACGACGACGATTCTCAG
>CALFEW010001092.1 GCA_937958365.1 uncultured Chloroflexota bacterium
ATCCACCTCAATTGTACCCTAACTCAGACAATATTTGTGCGGCGGCGGCGAAAGTAGGCGCGGCGAGAATTTCATTCAGGCCGAGGGTCAGGCCGATGGCCCGGCCGGGTTTGAGCGCCTGAGCCAGTTCGCGGGCTACGGCCGTCCAGGGCACAGCATTTCCCGCATACGTCACGTAAAGAACGGCCGTTTCCCCCACCCATTTCGCCGTCACCTCCTCCGGTGCAGTAGACAGCGCCTCCGCCGGACCCAACGCCAGGTGATAGTGCACCTGCACCCACGCCGCCCGAATCACTTGCAGCTTATCCAGCCAATTGGCTTCGGCTGTCGCTTCGGCTGTCGCTTCGGCTGTCGCTTCGGCGTACAGTAGGCGGCTGATGAGCGGGCGGCGCTGGCGAATGTGGTCACGCAGGGCGGTGTCCGGCGCGGCTGGGCCACCGGTGTCCACCACTAACGTCGCCGCTTGCGAGAGGGGCCGCAGGCCGATGACGGCCGTAATCCCCGCCATCTTCGCCGACAACTCCACCACGCCAGCCTGCGCCGCCGGGTCGGGCAGGGCGCGGAAGCGGGCGACCAATTCCGGCCGGTCGGCCAGGAAGAGGCGGGCGGGCGCGGTCAGCACCCCCTGGTTGTTGGGGATGACGGGCTGGTTTTGCAACGGCCGTAACATCTCAACCGTCGTGGCTGCGTCGGGCGGCAGTTCGGCCAATGGCTGCCAGAGGGCCAGCACACGCTGGAGGGTCGCCGCGTCCAGCGGTTTGTGGGCGGCGTCCGGCTGCCGTCCGATGGCGATGAGCGCCGCCACCAGGTCGGCCGGTTCCGGCTGCTGGCGCACGCCCAGCCAGCGGTGGAGGGCGCGCACCGCTTTGCTCTCCACCGGTTCGGCGACGTGGATTTGCTCGCCTAACAGGGCGATGACAGCGCGGTCGGCGTAAACGGCCGTGGCCGCCCGAAATGAGCCATCCAGACAGGCCACCAGCGGCAGCCCACTCAACCGCTCCTGCAACTCCTCGTCGTCGCGGAATTCGCCCAGGCGCTGCGCCAGCAGGCGCACCAGTTCATGCCGGGCGTCGGAGGCCGCATCTGGGTTGGCCGCCAGGACGCGGGGCATCACATCGTGGACGTAGGTGGCGAAGTCCAGTTCGCCCACGCCCAAATCTTGCAAGAACTGCCGCCGCCCGCCGATGGCCGCCAGGTCTACCAGCCCGGCGAGTTTGAGCGGGTCGGTGAAGCCGCCGGGCAGATAGAGGTCGCGTAACGGCCGTAACTCCCCATCCACCGGACACAGCGGCAGGCGGCGAATGTGGGCGGGCAGCGTGGGGTCGTCGCTGAAGATTTCGATGGATTGCGCTTCCAACCAGCGCAACAGCGCCGGTATGTCCAGACGGCCCATGCGCCAGTCGTCGGTCAGCGATTCGGCGGATTGGTCGGCCAGCAGAGTTACCGCCTGTCGTGCGCCGAAGGGGGGCACAAAACGGCCAGGGAACGCATCGGGTGATAGGGCGGGATGCAGCCAGGGCAGATGGGGGAATAATTCCTGGGCTTCTGAACGGCCGTGATACACCGCATCGAGCCGCTCCAGAATCATATCGCGGGTGAGGGCCAGGGCGAAGGGGCGCAGACTTTGCCGGGCGGCTTCGCGGTCGGCGGGATGGGCGGGATGGCTGAGTAGATTGTCCAGCAGCGCCCATAAAGTTTGCCAGTCGGCCAGTTGGCGCAGGCAGGGCGGCGCGGCGTAGAGCGGCGTGGCGCGGGTGAGGCCGAGGTCGGCCAGCGCGGCGGCTATGTCGCCGACGGCCAGGTCGGGCACGCCGATTTCCGGCCGACGCAGCAGCGCATCATAGGCGGCCAGGTCGGGGTGAACCAGGGCGACGGCCAGGTTGGTAAGCAGATCGGTACTCGCCGGGGTAAGTTTGTGGCCCAGCCGGGCGGCGGACGGCCGTACCCAGTTGCCCTGCACGGTGTAGACCAGCGGCAGGTCGGCTAACGTGGGCGTGGCGGTTTGCCAGAACGCGGCCAGCACGGCGGGCAAATCGCCGCTGGTTGCCTGTTGGTGGGTGACGGCCGTCTGGTGCAGCAAGCGCCACAAGACCCGGTGGCCCAGTTGGGTGGGCAGTTGCGGCAAATAGTCGGCCAGGATGCGGGCGGCGCAGGTGATGGCCGCCTCGTTCCATTCGCCCTGGTAGCCCGCGCCGAAGTGGATGCGTTTGCGGTCGGTGGTGGGGTAGAAGTCGGCGTTGACGTAGAGGGGCAGCGGCATGGTGGACTGTGTGGGCAGCCCGGCGAAAAAGCGCCCTGGAGTTTGGGGAGTGTCGCCGAGCGGCAAAGCCAGGCGCACCTGGCTGTGGCGCGTGGCTTCGATTTGCCAGGGGTATTGGCCGCGCAGTGGGTCGGCGGCGGTGGCGAAGTCGCCGTGCAGCAGCTTCCATTCGGCCACCTGTCCGGCGTCGTCGCGCAGTTGGAGACGGCCGTCGCTGGTGAGAATTCGCTCGATGCGCCGGAGGAGACGGCCGTTGCGCTGCACTTCCAACAGGCGCAGGCGGCGCAAAAAGAGCGCGGCCGTCGTCATGGCGGTGGCGATGTGGGCGGCGAAATTGTCTAACTCGTCCGGGCGAATGGCGGCCAGGCGCAGGGTGCGCCGCACGATGGACTGCTCGTTGAAAGCCCAGGGCAGATGGAAGCATGTGCCTTCGGTGGGGGTTTGCCGTTCGAGGATGCGTTGGGCGGCTTCGGCTTCGGGGTGAATGGTCCAGTGACGGCCGTGGGAGAGAATCTCGGGCCGGTCGGTGACTTGATAGACGGCGATGAAACCGAGGCCAAACGCGCCGGTGGTCTCGGCTTCGTCGCGTTTGCCGCCGCCGGCGACGTTTTGCAGGCGCAGGAAGTCTACGTCGCGGAACACGCCATCGTTGCGGACGATGAGGGCTTCGTCGGTGATGTTGAAGGTGAGGTGGGTGGCGGGGAAACGGCCGTCATCGTCGCCGGTCACGTCGTCGGCGTTTTGGATGAGTTCGTAGGCCAGGGCGTCTATACCCTGCATGTCGCGCAGTTGGGCTTCCAGAAAGCCCAGGTAATGCACGTCTTGCGGTTTATAGGTAAAGGCGTCGTCGGCCATGGGTTGTTACCCGTAACCCAAAGTCCGTATGCGGTATTCCGTAGGGCGCTACCTCTGGCAAACGCCGTCGGAATACCG